>DAOWAK010000210.1 GCA_030634605.1 Sedimentisphaerales bacterium | reverse complement strand
CTTTACCAGCCGTAGCTCCTTTTCTGCACTATCCGAATCCTCATTCTCCACTAACCTCTCCCTTGAAACTTTACCCTCGCTCAACTCCACCGAACCGACTTCCACTTATAATCCTCAACAATTCCAAATGCCCCTGGAATACGAAATCATCCTGGTAATTGACCTTGTTGTCTGGGCCGAAGATATCTGGAAAACCGATCCCGACATCAAAAAAGACATCACCGAATCCGAATGGCAAAATTTCATCGACTCCCTCTACAACTACCTCGATAAACTCCAAGACCTAAAATAAGTATAGTTGATTTCCCAGGCAACCTCCGCACTGACTAGTCATGCCCGGCTTGATCGGGCATCCAGTATTATACCCGTCCTGAATGAAAACACCATGCTGGAGTTTATCACCTTTCATCGGGACAAGCGGTTTATGCATGTCTTCTCGTATAGCAAAACAGGTATCTTTGGATTTTCCGGGCTCGCTTTACATATCTACCAGACCCGCATCTGCCGGGGCCGGCGGTTCAATATTTTTACTCAGACGCAATATTATCGATCTCGACGCCCGGTGACCTTTACTTTGGGCCACTACCAGAAATAGTAGTCCTAAAAACCAAAAACCGGTAAATCTGCCATAGTAGAATATCAGGTCGATTTGGCTGCCCTTGTTCCTGTAGGCTTCAATCAGTTGCTCGTAATTGAAAATCACCAGGTTGGTATCCAACTCTAACAGCCCCTGCCACCAGGGAATAACCATTACCATAAATACCAGTGACAGGAAAAAAGCCCTGGTCAAGTCCGCCAAACCGCCCAGGCCCCCTGCCAGTGAAATTTTGACGCCCATCAACAAACTGAGACAGTACAACACCGATACGAAAATAACCATAAAATTCCACGCACTTAAGCTGCCTTCAATAAATCCGCTAATCAACCTGGCCCTGCTCGAAGGGGAAACTTCGTATTCTGGGACGACATCATCAGCTGCCTTAACCTCAGTTGCCTTAACCTCGGCTGCTTTAATAAAAACCGCCCGCCCGGAATTTTCCGGCGCCCTCATATACGTCATGTTGGTATTTTCGCCATTGGGCATAACCGAATCGATCAGCCCCTGGTCAACCACCCAGAAACACGTCTGGATAATCAGCAATCCCAACAAAAGCAGTATGAAAAACAAATTCTTCCCTTGACGAAATACATTGTAAGCCTCCAACGCGTCTGATGACTGCCTGTCCAGGTTATTGGGTATATTCATTTTCAGCATCCTTTCTGTTCCTGCACAATGCAACTATTGCTCCATTGGGCGAAAACCTTAATAGTCTCTTATAAACGAAATCTTGTTAAATTGGCCAACAAAATGTAAATACAGGCTCTGATTTCATTTTGAAAATTAGCATTTCGGTAATTCGATATTGTTTAGGATTTCGTATTTAGTGCTTAGGATTTCCAGTTTATCTGGCTTAGGTATAGAAAAATACTCACTCATCATAGGCCTCGCACTGGCCAACTGTCAATTATTTTCCCATTTCGCTACCGGGACGCGGTTTTTCATTGCCAAATCCATCTGTCCCGGATAGCATAACCTTCTTTAAGCCATTACCTTTATGGGTAATTTTCGGATATCAGCCAGTGGTTTCTTAGCGGAGCCTCTATGGCTTTGGAGTTTGGAGCTATGCAACTTATTGATATACTTGAACTTAGTTGTGTTAAAGTGCCGCTGGCTGCCACAGATAAGCCCCAGGCCATCACCGAATTGGTTAAACTTCTCGACCGGAACGGCAAGATCAACGATTTCCAAACCGCCTCCCAGGCCGTCATGGACCGCGAAGCCATCCGCAGCACCGGTGTAGGTCAAGGCTTTGCTATTCCCCACGGCAAAACTTCTGCCGTGGACAACATCGTCATGGCTGTGGGGAAACTCAGAGACCCCATCGATTTCGACAGTATCGATTCCCGGCCCGTTTCCATAATCGTTCTGCTGGTTTCACCCGTCCATCAGACCGGCCCCCATATCCAGGCCCTCGCCCGTGTCAGCAGAATCATGACCAGCTCTCAGGCCAGACAAAAACTCCAGGATTGCACTTCTCCCGAACAACTCTACAAAATCATCGCCGACCACGAAAATCCCGCCGACTCCTGACCGAACCCTTTGTTAGTTGCTCGCCGGCGGCAGTTCCACAATATGCGTCACCGTCAGCACGCGGGTTTTGCTGAACGAATCGTAGCGCATTTGCCCCATCATAGCCGCCGTTTTGCCCACCCATTGGCTCAGATTCAGACTTGCCCTGCCCGATACCGCATAACAATCAATCTTGCCGCCCTCATTCCGAACCAAAAATCGACGGTTCTGATGCGCCGCGGTAAAGACCGATGATTTCGCAATTGTACCCTTGATAACCAGATCACTCGCAGTTTTGGTGGGCGATTCGTATTCCATGCTTAGCTGCTGGATTTTAGTTTCGATTTTAGCTAAGGTAACTTGCAGTTGGGTGTCCTGATCCTGCGATTTTTTCCAGATATCCAACGCCGTTTCGTTTCGCACCAATTGTCGCATTAAGGTGTCGGTGGAGGCTTTGATGGCGGGGGATTTGGTTTGTTGGTTTAGCTTTTCGAGGTTCTGGCGGATGGTGGCGAAATTTTGTTGGGAGATTGGTTTGCCGCGTTCCCGGGTCAGGGCCCGGGCGAGTTCTCGGTAGGTCGATTGTTCCGTCAGCAGGCCGGGCTTGCCGGTTACGCTGTCAGCGACGCCGGTGCTTACCTGGTGGCGCAGTTGTTTGGCGGCGGCGGTGACTGGGCCGATTTTTTTGATGAAATCAGCGGAGACATAAAACGCGGCACCTTTGGGGCAGGCGATTTTGTAGTAATCATCGCGCTGACCGATTACCAGGACGCGGAAGCCGCGGCTGAGCTTCATTTGAACCGAATCGGCGTTGGCTGGGGGGACCTTGATACTGCCGGCGCGGACGCGGACGTTGTTGCCGGTTACGACGGCCCAGAGAGCTTTCCCGCCGATGAGTTCGGCAGCGGTTGCCGGGGCCTGAAGGTTTACGTATTTTTTCGAAATCCAGCTAAAGCACTGCTCGGTGGGTTCGATGCGCACCCAGCCGCGTTTGACTTCCAGCACCAGAACCTGCTGGTCCTTGTCCAGCAAAGCTGTGGGGTAGTAAACTTCGGCGGGTCCGGAGCGGACGCGTACACGCTCGCCGATTATTTGACCCAGGTAAGCACCTTCGATACCGGCAGATTCAGCTGGAGTGGTTTCAGCGGCATCGACTTTTTCGATGCTGACCGGCGCAACATCAGTCGATGAGGGTGGCTGGATAACCACCTCTTCGGGGACGTTCTGTTCAGTCGTGCCCGACAGATCAGACTGAGCGCTGACCGAACCGGCGAACAATGACAAAACCAACACCAGCGACCACGATACCATTTTCAATGAAACAGACATGTTTTTCTCCCAACTTATTATTCCATCGATTCCAGATTACTTGCCGAAATCGAAGCTTAGCAAAGGGCGGTGGATTTGTCAATCCAAAAGCCTATTTCGGTGAATCGGCCCTTGCATAATCGGAGGCAGATGCTACAATATCGGCCGAAAGTTTAGTTTTAACAGGCATTTGCGCCGGGCAACGGCTTCGAAATCGAGATAAATAGGCTAATATTGGAAATTACAGAGAACCAGTTCGATAAACTAACAGGTCATTTTGGCAGAAACGCCGACTGCGAGGGTGAGGTTCAGGTATGCTGATACCGATAGGTACCGACAATCCG
>DAOWAK010000016.1 GCA_030634605.1 Sedimentisphaerales bacterium | reverse complement strand
GAGATCCGTGCTACTCTGGAAGAGCAGGCATAACGGAGGGCTCCCAGTACCGCCTACAGGACTTTCACCCTCTGCGGTGGGCCTTTCCAGGACCCTTCGGCTACCGGTGCCTTTGTAACTCCTACCTGCAATCCACAACCCCAGTCCGAAGACTGGTTTGGGCTATTTCCGCTTTCGCTCGCCGCTACTAACGGAGTCTCGTTTGATTTCCTTTCCTGCAGGTACTTAGATGTTTCAGTTCCCTGCGTTAGCTCGATACGGCCTATACATTCAGCCGCACGTAATGCCATCTGGTTGCCCAGTGACATTGGGTTGCCCCATTCGGAGATCCCGGGATTAACGGTCGTTAGACACCTGCCCCGGGCTTATCGCAGCCTACCACGTCCTTCTTCGCCTCTTGACGCCAAGACATCCACCATACACCCTTAGTAGCTTGACCACATCATTTTTTGGTTGACGTTATCAAGCCGATTACAAGCGCAATTCATAAAAAGTTTATGGCCGTGGTGGCCATAACTTTTATGTCGAGACAGTTAAAATGTTAAGAAATTCTCTAAAAGCCGATTTTAGCGGCTGCGATGAAGCAACTGCCGCAATTCGGTTATTTAGAGTAGAAATCGATTCAACTGAATCGGCAAAATGCAGATATCCACGCATTTTTGTTACTCATATCCAATTGTCAAAGAGCAAAAGTGGTCCAAATAGTTATCGGACCGGCCGGAATACACCGGCGATACTTTCAGGCAAAAGCCTTGGACTGAGGACCATTATTTGGTCCCTGGTCCTAAGCTTTTTTCCTGGAGCCGATCGGGATCGAACCGACGACCTCCTGGTTGCAAACCAGGCGCTCTCCCAGCTGAGCTACGGCCCCTCACGGAGGAAACAGGCCAATTTAGCCGATCAGAGGATCTTATCCTTGATCCAACCGACGAACCAAGCCAATACCGCAATGACCAGAACGCCGATACCAAGAAAACTTACCAGCGATCTAAATGCCAGTGCAATTAAAACAGCATGCGTCATCCCAACGCCTCCGGGGCCAATTCCAACAGCCTGACGCAAAAAAAACCACACTACTGGGCCCAGATGGACTTGAACCATCGACCTCACCGTTATCAGCGGTGTGCTCTACCAGCTGAGCTATGAGCCCATGAGCATCTCCGTTGACCAAAGCCAACTGAGTCGGCCCAGTATGATGGCGGCAATAAAATCTTGCTGCCACTAACGTGGAGCCAAGTAATTTATCAGCGAGTGCATCGGGCGTCAAGCAATAATTATTAAATTTTCAAAAAAACTTTTTCGGCACTGTCGTGTTAATATCCCCGCCGCACGAAGCTGTACAGAAACCACATTTTTGATTCTATCACGAAAATATCTGGCGTCAACATAAATCGGCGAACAAACCAAGGGGTATCCGGGATAAACCTAGGCCTGATTTTATATAAGTCGTTGCTTATGCCAGACTTAGCATTTTTTTGGATTTTCGGACAAAAAGTTTTTTTTGTCTTTAGCAGGATAAGTGGGATCGGGGGTCGGTATCCGGGCGATTTTTTTTCGTACCGGAATAAAGTTCGTATTTGAGCAGTCGGCATTCGATGTTGGCGTTAAAAAAGGGGATTTTCCGGCTGGTTCGGAGATGGACTTTTTTGGCGAGGTCGGGGTTGCCTGTGAAGATGTAGCCGGTGTAGCCGGTGCATTTCTGTTTGAAGAAGTCTCCGATGCGTTCGTAAGTTTTTTTCAGGTCTTCGATTTCGCCCAGGCGGGAGCCGTATTCCGGGTTCATCAGAATGATGCCATTATCGTCGGAAGTGTCGTCTTCAGAGGTGGAGAGGTCAGGGACGTTGGTATCGGCGAAATCGCAGATGTCAAAATCGATGAGGTGAGAAACACCTGCGGTAAGGGCATTTTTCCGGGCGGCTTCGACGGCGTCGGGGTCGATGTCGGTGGCGATGATGGGGGCCGGTTTGAAGGCTGCTTTGCCGCCGCGTTTTTTGCTTTGTTTCTGGGCGGCGGTGCGCATTTGCTGCCAGGCGGAATCGTCGAAATAATTCATGTGCATGAAGCCAAAATTGGTGCGTAAGAGGCCCGGAGCACGTCGCGAGGCGATGAGGGCGGCTTCGATTGCCAGGGTACCGCTGCCGCACATGGGACAGACGAGGGTTTGAGAACCGTCGTAACCGGCGGCCTGGATTATGGCAGCGGCGAGTGATTCGCGCAGGGGAGCCTGGTGGGGAATTTTTCGGTAGCCCCGGTCGGAAATTTTCTGGCCGGAGGTGTTAAGGTAGAGCCAGCAGCGATTGTTTTTCCAGAATAGATGGATGACCACGCCGTTTTTGTCCTTGCCGGAGTCGGGGCGTGAGCCGGTGTGCTGAGCGATTCGGTCAACGATGGCGTCTTTGACCTTGAGGCTGGCGAACATGGTGTTGTCGATGCAGGCGGCGTCAACCCGGCTGACGACGGAGAGGTATTCGTCGGGCGAAATCATCTGCTCCCAGGGTAATTTTGAAACCTCGCGATAAAGTTCGTCGGGCGAATTGCAGGGGAACTGTTTGAGCAGGAACAGGACGTTGTAAGCGGTTCGGAGGTGCAGGTTGAGGAGCATGGCGTCCAACTGGTCGCCCTGGATTTCGAGTCCGGTTTTGTGCGGAGATTGGGGGGCAAAGCCGAGTTGTTTCACTTCCTGCTGAAGGAAATCAACGAGCCCGGCGGAGCAGGTGATGAGGATGGTGCTCTTTTGTTTAGGATTCATTTAAGGGAATCTATCAGAATTGCGGTATAAAAGTCAATTCAAAATGGTGGCCAGGCGGCATGGAGGAGTTGAAGCGTTTGAGGAATTGGTTGATTTGAAGATCAGGCGCGTTTGAGTTTGTTGAACCAGCGGAGTAGATTTCTAAAGGTGGCGACTCCCAGAGGTTGGGAATCGGCTTTTAGTCGGACCAGAGCGGTCATACCGTGGCGAACCCGGAGGGTGGCGGGCAGGTCCAGAGCGATAGTAACTTCAAAAAAGTTTTCGACGGTTTCCCGGGTGATCTGATTTACGTCAATCGCTCCGTCTGCCAGGCTGGTCAGGGCGGGCAGATCTACCTGGCGGGAGCCGGCTGGAGCAATGCGTTGAATTTGTCCGGACAAAATGGTACCGGGGCATGAAGTTAGCCGAATTTGAACGTGATCACCAACCGCCGGCTGGGTACGGGAAACTTCCTGCTGGTTTAGCAGGCATTTGGTAATCCAGTGACCGTTAGCAATTACGCCGGCGATATCACCTTTTTTCAGGAATCGGCCAAGATTTTTCTTTCCAAAACCGCTGATGATTTCGCCCCGGGCAGGAGCGCGGAGATTTAATTGTTGGAGATGTTGGGTTTTTTGCTGCCATTCGGTGTGCAGAAGATCGACTTTTTTTTCTCTCATGGCCAGGACAACAGCATCGTTGCCACCGGCAAGGGCGGTGTCGAGTTGACAGCGAGCGATGTCGAGATCGGCTTTGACCTGATGAAATTCTTCGAGAAGCTGATAATTTTCCATTCGCACAAGCAGCATGTTTGGTTCAACCAGATCGCCGGGGTATGCGACAACTTCGCGAACAAAGCCATTGTCCGGAACGCGGATGACATGTTCAATTTGTCTGCCCATCTGGCCCGGTACTGCAACAAAAGCGGGAACCGGCAGCAGGAAAAACAGCAGGGGTATTCCGATCAGGGCCAAGCTGCTGAGCACAATGGCGCGGATTCTAACGGAGGCCGCTTCGGGGGATTTGTGCAGAAAAAAAATGAGCCGGCGTAAGGTTCTGGTCAGTTCGTTGGCAAGGTAGAAACCCGCCATGAAGACTCCAGCCAGAAATATTTTGCAGGAAATGACGGCGGAGATAGACAGAATGACGGTTATTTTGTAAAGAGAAGATGTTATGCCAAAGAGGAAAAGGATGACTTTCATGGCAGTGCTGTATTTGGGAACAACAATCTGCCCGCCAAGAAAAATTCGTTTAATTATCTGGAGAGCGAATTTTTGGGATCGGCTGCGCAGGTTGGGCATTTCGAGCAGGTCGCTGAGGACATAATAGCCATCGAAACGCATTAGCGGATTGATGTTCATTATCAAGGTTAAAATGCTGGCCAGGAAGAATACATTGTAAGCGATGGCTTGGGCGGTGTAAGAGGTGGTGAAAGCCCAGACGAACAAAGCCAGACTGGCAATGATTGATTCGATGTAAACACCGGCCAAACCGACGATGATACGATCTTTTTTATTGGTGAAGGCCCATGATGAGGTAACGTCAACGTAAGCGCAAGGCGTGAAGGCGATGAGGAAGATACCCATTTCGGGGACATGTCCGCCGGCGATTTTGCAGGCGAAAGCGTGGCCCAGTTCGTGCAGAACCTTCAGGGAGATAAGTATCCACCACATACAAACCAGATTGCTGCCGGAGAGAATGTTGTTTAAGGGGGTGAAAAGTTCGTCGGATTTTAAAACGGCTAGATATCCGGCGCCGGCAAGGAGGATAATCCACAAAGTGAAAAACCATTTGGTGAAAAGGGGTTTGGCCAGGTGAACGGTTTTGTTGAGGAAGGCGTTGGGATTTATCAGCGGGACACGCAGGAACAGGAAACCGAGCATTTTTGCTTTTAATTGGGCCTGTCGGCGTGTTTGAAAGCGACGGTGGAGAATTTTACTGTCGGCTACGGGCAGGCGTAAAAAAGCCAGTTGGTGGAGCAGCATTACAAAGCGGTAAAATTCATCCTGCTGTTGCGGTTGGAAGGTGCCGTCATGAACGAAGCTGCCAAAGATTTCGGCCAGGGAGCGTTCCGGAGTAATGCAGGTCAGAATTTGGTATTCTTTGAGGCTGAGACGATGGCAATCGAGAGTGATGGGGTCGCGGATAACATAGGAGGGGATGGAGTTAAAGACGTGGCGATGGACCTGGAGGTCTTTGCGCAGGCCAACGTGGGCGGGGCCGAGCCTCTGAGCGAGATCCTGTTCTGTCGGAGTAATTTTTTGTTCCGGCGAAGCAGAGTTTTGTTTTTGATTGTTGGGATTTACAACCATAATTTTAACCGCAGGTAATCAATCACTCGATGAAAGGCAATCCACCAGACCGGCCGACGGCCGAGTTTCAGGGCGGCATGGCCTTCCATGCCGGCTTTGATCCAGGGGTAATCCAGTTTGGCATCGGCCTCGGCAATGTAGATGTTGCGTCCTTTGGAAATTGTCGCGCCGGAGGCAAAGCGAGTGATAATCAATTCTTCCTTCAGATCGGGACGGGCATTGAAAGCGAAATTTCCATTAATCGAGGCGTGGAAATCCGGAGCGTAGTTTTCGGGAACATCAAGTTCGATACGCCACTTTTGTGAAGAAGCTATTTCGAACAGAGGTTCGCCCTGGGGCATGAGTTGGCCAATTTGCCGACGAAGATCGCCGCTGACAATCAGACCATCGAAAGGTGCTTCGATGACGGTGTCCGCAATTCTCCGATCAATGATTTTTAATTTCGCTTCGATCCCTTCACGATTTGCCCGAGCCAGGCGGGCGGCGGCGTCTTCCATGCCGATCAGCCCGTCATTTTCCTGAAGCCTGGCGACCTGCAACTGAGCGAGAAGATTTTTTCTTTCAAGCTGCAATTGTTCCGAATCAAACCGGCAGAGCAGATCGCCTTGGTTAACGTAATCGCCCTGCAGTACTGAAGCTGAGAGCAATCTGGCGTTTTGGGGCACAGCCAAGTGAAGAACATCGCGGGGAACAACTTTGCCGGTGATGGTGACTTTATAATCGAGAGTCCCCAAACAAAACCAGCTGACAAACAAAACCGCCAGGAGCAGGATGACTTTTTTAAGCCATTTTTCCGGCTTGGTGAGAGCTTTAACGTGTTTATGAGCGGAGTGAGTAAGATGAGTGGTAAGGTTTTGGTTGGCCCGGGTTAGCAGATCGAAAGCGGCGGTGTAAGGTTCGGTGAGTTCCTGAACACTCTGCAATTGCTGTTCGGTTAAAGATTTTCCCGGCTGCTGCCGTAAGCTGATAATCACGTTGCATTTTTCGCCGTCGAAAAGCGGGATCGAAGCCACTGCGGCGTGTTTAGTGGCCTGATGCCACTCCTGATGGAGTCGATACTGAGGCTTAGCAAAGCCACATGCCTGAGCAGCAGGTTGATCTGGCTTGGCGGGGTGAGCCTGGGAAGCTGAGAAATGGGCGGCGATTTTTTCCGGCGAATCGTTTTCGAGGTCCTGATAGATTATTGTTTTATTGAAATCGAGGCATTCTTCCATGGCTGCGCAAACGAGGGCGATTTCGAGAGAGCTTTTATGAAAATGGTCGTGCCCGGAAACAGAAACTATGTTGACTTTACTGCGGGCAACCACCCCCAGAACCACCTGTTCGCAATCGATTCTGCTGCGCAGGTTGTTGGTGATGGCAAAAGCCATCTCTTCGACGCTGGAATAGCCGGCAATTCGAGAAAGGTTTTTGGTTAAGCTTTGCTGATCCTGGTTACGGCTTGAAGAATCGTGGCCGACCTTGTCGGCGCAAAAAGACAGGTAGGCACAAACGGATTCCAGTTCGGTTAATTTATTTTCGGCGTGGATGCGGTTTTGGCATCGGCCAACAAGCACAACAGCTCCGATAGTAGCGGCGGAGCTGCTGAAAACGGGCAGAGCGTGCAGAGCCAGCGTAACTTTGGCTTCGGGTTTTCTTGAAGCGAATAATTTCATGCCCGCCTGGCCGCGAGAAAGAGCTTCATTAAGAAACTGCTTAACGGGGGATTTCCAAAAGGCCGGATCACCGGGGCCCAGATGTTGGTACTCCTCGATGACTTCGGAGGCCTGGCGAATGTGGATTATGCCGAAGACTCCCTGGAAATGGCGGAGCAATTCCCCCAGCGCATCCCGGAAAAATTCAGCTTTGGAACCGGCATTGTCGGCTAACCGGGCGATGTTTTGTAAAACATCGACTAAGCTTGAACTTTTCGAGGCAGTATTGGAATTTTGTTTTTCCTTTTCGACCATTTGTTTTTACAGTAAATCATGAACATCCCCACTGGTGTTTAGCTGAGAAATCGATATTGGATTGAAGAAGGAAAAGCCCGTCTCGAACGCATCTTCGCTGATTAACCGACAGCGGATACAACGCACAAAGAGCAAGGGAAGATTGACCCGACCATTTTCAAACTGTAAACGATAAATATCGCCGACCTTAACCGGAATGGGCAACATGGCTTTGCAACCCCCGGAAGAAATATCGCCAACGACTCCCTGGACTTTATACTCGAGGAACTCACTGGAATTGCCCGGCTGCATGATGAATTTATATTTGACCGCTACCCGATCATGCGCGCGCTGCTGCCGAATTTTTTCATCCGTTTGACTTTCGATTTCCTGAAGAATCTCATGGCTGAGATTTTCGTCCATCAACGAGAAATTATCCACATTAGCCGAGTCCATAATTATCCTTTAGATAAAAAAAAGACCAATAACATTTACACCGGTAGCTAACGGCGTGTAAATGGTATCGGTCTCTGAAAAGGCGAAATTAACACAGATAATCAGAATTTGTTCATATTTTTGCGGCCATCAAGCCCGTCCTCTTCGGAGTTGTGAGTAATGACTCCGGCGGTTGATCGCAATAAACCCCAAAGACCGGCAACAAATCCACCTCGACTGACTTGCTGTTTTGATTGACCGGACTCGTAGTTGTGATCCTCATTGAGATTGTCTTCGTTGTGGGAATCGAATTCGAGTGAATTATCGGACGCGTCATGAATCTGACCGTCGGGAGTAATCTCCTCAAAAACATCACCGAAACTGTCGCTGGAACCACCTGCAGGTAACTGAAATTCGTCCGGAACTTCACTAACAATTTCATCGGTCGGCCAGACACTTGAAACATGAACCTGCTTATCAATATTCGACTCAGAATCAGCCCGGTCGGCCACAGATTCCGTAACTTGGCTGTCATAAGCATTATCCGACCTTGAGCCTGGAT
This sequence comes from Sedimentisphaerales bacterium, assembly GCA_030634605.1. GTDB lineage: Bacteria > Planctomycetota > Phycisphaerae > Sedimentisphaerales > SM23-30 > JAFGSR01. Next base: position 2,203 of record DAOWAK010000016.1, on the reverse strand, counting down.
TGTAATAATCATTGGCGGCAGAAGTTTTTATCGAATCGAAAGTAACAGGTTCAGTTTGGTTATCTTTTATTTCATCGTTTTCCTGGTCCGAGCGATCTTGGCTGTCGTCGCCACTCGTAACCAGATCATTTGTCGGTTCCGTAACCACTACCGATTCCGAACCGGTCCCAGGTGCAGGCTCCGGCTCGGTGGTCGGTTCGGGTGTCGGAACAGGATCGACAACTGGCTCAGGAATCGGTTCGGATTCGGAAACAGGCTCCGGCTCTGGTGTTGGTTCGGGTGTCGGCGCAGGATTGACAACCGGCTCAGGAATCGGTTCGGGTTCCGGTGTCGGCTCCGGTACTGGTTCGGGTATCGGCGCAGGATCGACAACCGGTTCAGGAATCGGTTCGGGTTCCGGTGTCGGCTCCGGTACTGGTTCGGGTGTCGGCGCAGGATCGACAACTGGCTCAGGAATCGGTTCGGGTTCCGGTGTCGGCTCCGGTACTGGTTCGGGTGTCGGCGCAGGATCGACAACCGGTTCAGGAATCGGTTCGGGTTCCGGTGTCGGCTCCGGTTCGGGTGCTTGCTCAATTCGGATTACCGCTGTACCTGTGCTGGTGCCACCGTTGCCGTCGGTAACCGTATAATTTAAACTGGCGTTGCCGTAATAATCAGCATCCGGCGTGTAGGTAAAAGTACCATCACCGTTGTTAACCACATCACCATGCGAAGAATAGGTAACTTCAGTAACGCTGAGGGTGTCGCCATCAGCATCATAATCGTTGTCCGACAGATTGCCAATTGTAACAGGAGTGCCTTGAGAAGTATCAATTACTTCACCAAAAACTACGGGAGCGTCGTTTACCGAGTTGACTGTAATATCAACCGTGGCGACGTCGGCCCCGCCGTCGCCGTCATCAACCGTATAAGTAAAGCTGTCGGTGCCGTTGAAGTCGGCGTTGGGTGTGTAAGTGAAGGTGCCATCGCCGTTATCAGCTACCGTACCGTTGGCACCCTGGGTAAAACCGCTGATGCTCAAGCTGTCGCCGTCCTGGTCGGTATCGTTGGCCAGCACGTTAGTGGTAGTGATGGCCGTGTCCTCGGCGGTGCTGAAGCTGTCATTAACAGCGTCCGGGCCGTCGTTATCGGCATTGATATGCACCGATACCGTATCGGTCTTGGCAGTAACTCCGTTTGAGACAGTAACCTGGAACACAGCATCATCCCCGGAAGTTAAGTTGGGTGCTGTGAAAGTTGGATTTGCGGTATCAGCGTTTTCCAGATTGACCTGCGCCCCGGAAACCTGTTCCCAGTTGTAGCTCAGACCCTCGCCGCTGGTATCCGTTTGGCCGTCTTCAAAGACCTTGATATTGCTGAAGACGCTTTCCCCATCCGCATTGGCGACATCGTGGTCCATAGCGAAAGTCAGATTTTCGAAATCACCGGTGAAATGATCGCCGACGCGAATGCGATAATGCTGCATTTCACCCTCGTCGCCTTGATAGTTATCATAGTCACCAATACCCCAGCTCTGCGTACCGTGCAGTTTAAAGGTATGATCGGCGTTCAGTCCATCGTCATTGTCGAATCCAATACCATGTATCTCCCCTTCGGAGCCGCTCTGGAAATCGAATTCCAGGATGGTATCTCCGGTAATGGTATAGGGCATTTCGATTTGTTTCCAGCCGTTGCCGGTCATTCGGATCGTGTCACCGTCGTCTTCGATATTCACTTCCAGGTCGATATCCTGGCCGCTGCCGCCGTAACTTTCAACGGAAGCATCGCTGAACGAAATATTATCCACAGCGGTTTCGGTGGAAACGTTAAGTGAAACCACGTTATTTTCATCGACAACGATATCCTCGCCGGCGTCAACCAGAATACCGTCCGGATTGCCTTCGACGGAAATCATCACGTCATCGGTTACGGTATGCACGCCATCGGAAACAGTCATTTTGAAACCAATGTCCTGTCCGTACAATTCGCCTTGCGGAGCTTCAAAGGTCGGATTGGCGGTGTTATCGTTGTTTAACGTAACCGCCGGTCCGAAGACCTGCTCCCAGGTATAGGTGAGCGATTCGCCGTCCGAATCGCCTTGCCCCTCTTCAAAGACCTTGATATTGCTGAAGACGCTTTCCCCATCCGCATTGGCGACATCGTGGTCCATAGCGAAAGTCAGATTTTCGAAATCACCGGTGAAATGATCGCCGACGCGAATGCG
>DAOWAK010000134.1 GCA_030634605.1 Sedimentisphaerales bacterium | reverse complement strand
CGACTTGTCATGCCCGACTAGATCGGGCATCCAGTGCTTTAAAAGACAACCGGGTGGCACCTTTCTGTGTACTCACAGAGAGGTGCTCTGATTACGGCCGGGCCGGGTGGCATGCTCAAGTACTGTTGAACTATACAGTTTATAATAATTGATTAGCCTTTATAATTGCTGAAAAATGAGGATAATATTGAGGAATGAGCTGGAACCCAAATTTGACACGATTTTTAGGATATCAGGCAGTGGCATCGCCAGCTTCCCCCGACACTTTACTCCTACCCTGTGGCAATAATCATAAAATGCCTGTTATCCAACCACCCTATAAGCCCGTGTCATTGTTGTGTATCGGAAGTTCAATGTTCTGTCCATCCTCAAGTGGCTTAGAATTGCTCTGTGTGCCTGTTTGCTTGCATTCTGTTACATTAGCGTTATGGTCGTGTAGTGATGTTGTGGGTAGTACCTTTGGGTTTCCAAGTCCCTGCCGTTGCCATGTTACACGCCATAAAGCCAATTACAAAAAGCAAAATCCCAGTTAAGTTTAAATTTCTTATCATAACCTCCTCACTATTTAAAAAGTTAATATTTATTCTGAGCTCTCAGGCTTGTTGCCTCCCTTCTGTTTTTGCGACCAAGTAACATAAAATATACGTCCTACAGTTCTAACTATTCCTTCGATAAATGCTTCGAAAGAAACGACAATAATCCCGACAGGAAGAATACCCATTATTACATATAGCAAACCTGGATGAAGCCCATTTCCCACAAATGTCTTTCCTCCCAGCTCATCCTGTGCCAAATATACAACAACTAAAAGCAGTGCAACTCCAACTAAAGTTGAACCAACACATGCTGCTGTTGAAAGTAAAATAAATTTCAAAGAATCATGTCGCCAACATGGATATTGAATACCAATCTTTTTCTTCATGAAACACGCAGCAAGAGACATTGAATGTAGGCGATTGCAACAGGGGCACTGAGCAGTCCACCCATCTCTATCATATAAATCCTTCTGTCTTTTTTGTTCTTTCAGTAACTTTTCACATTCATGGCAACGCCCGTTCATACAGGATATCCTTAAAACCATTGTTCTACATGAACGACAAGGTCTTTTCCAAATCGAGACGAAGGAGAACTTCTCCTTTAACTCCTCTGTATTTGGTTCCTCAATACTTGGTTTATAGCGTTTATGAACTTTATCATACAAATCGCCTTTATTAGTGAATCTCTCAATATCGTCACTGCTCATATAATTCCCTCATAAATAAAAGTGTCCAAGCTAATGTATAAAAACATACAATATTCGTTTGACTTCGACCTTTTCCATCCTCTAATAATACCATCGTATATTGGCTAATTAAAGAGAAAACCCGACACTTTGCCCTAACCCTGTGGCAAAAAGTGAGTTATGCCTACAACTTTCTGCCTTGCAACTATCAAAAAGCCACATTGCCATAATAACAAACGTCACCAGAGATATCCCCCACAATGTCACCCCCGCAACCAGCAATCGTTTAACCAAATATCTCAACATAAAATTTTCCACAACCTGTCGTCACGCCCAACCCAATCAACTCGACTTGTCATGCCCAACTCGATCCACTCGACTTGTCATGCCCGACTCGATCGGGCATCCAGTATTTAAAACTTCATTCCCTCATGATCTTCATGGTTAAATAAGCACCTTGTCAATCCTGTTATCCTGTCTGAAATTCTTTTGTGTTTTTTGTGCTTTTTCGTGGCTATCAATTATCAGTCTCTCCAGCCGGCATCCACCAGCCCCGCAACCCGGGATAAAAATTAAAAATACCACGCGGACTCAACTCAACACCGCGAATCCTTTTATTGAACACCGCTAGCGTAGCATCATTACATATCCAGGTAAAGGGCTGATCTTCATAAATAATCTCGTGAATCTGCTGATAAATCACCCGCCGCCTGGCCGAATCAAACTCCGCCCGCCCCCGCTCGAACAGTTCATCCACCTGCTCGTTGGCATAACCGATATAATTCCTCCCGGCGGCGTACTGATCCGAACACCACAACTTCGCATCCTTGTCCGGATCGACCCCCGGATTCCAAAAACCCAACTCCGCCTGAAACTCATGATTGCGTATCTTCTCCAGAAACGCTACCCATTCCAACCGCCGAACCTTCATCCGCACCCCCAACTTAGCTAAATCCTGCTGAAAAATCGCCGCCACCTTCGACGCCGCCCCAATCTCCTGCGGAACCATCAGCGAAAATTCAAACAATACCTTTTCCCCATCAATCTCCTTGTATCGCCACCCGTCCGCCGCATCCACCTCCCAACCCGCCGCGTCCAGCAATCGCCCCGCCCGCTCCGGATCATACCCCACCATCGCCACCTCCCGGTTAAACAGCTCCGAATCCGGATGATAAATCCCCGTCCCCGCCGAATAAAGATTGTAATAAACCTTCCGCAGTATCCCCGGCACATCCAACGCACTGGTCATCGCATATCGCACGTTCCGGTCCGCGAAAAACGGATTGCTGCCGTCCATATTCCAACCGATATAATAAAATTTCCACCGATCCCCATAAGCCTTGCACCCCACCCGCTCAAATTCCGCCGAATTCGCCTCCAAAGCAAACAGCCCCGCCGGCAGACGATCGATAACATCCACCTGCTCCTTCTCAAAAAATATCAACGCCATCCGATCATCCGGAATCACCTTAAAAACCAACCGCTTAAACGCCGGCTTCTCCCCCGCATACCCATCCCACCGCTCCAGGATTATCCTGTTGTTCGACTGCCATTGCACCATCCGGAATGGCCCGTTCCCTATCGGCCGCCGCCCCTGCCCCTGATAATATTCCCCGCCCAGCAAATCCGGATGCCGCGCTTTCTCCTTTTCAAAAACATGCTTCGGAACAATCGGAAAAAACAAATTCCATAGCCGCGTCGCCGTCGGATCAGGCTGAACAAACCTCACCGTCAACTCATCCACTGCCACACACGCGCTTATCGCCCCAGCCCCCACCTTATGATAATAACAAGGAACCTGCGGATCATTAATCTCCCGCCACGAATACACAACATCCGCAGTTGTGAAAGGCCTGCCGTCATGCCATTTGAATCCCCCCTTGAGCCGAACCAGTACCTCCCGATGATCGGCGGACTCTTCCAGACTCTCCACCATCTCCCGGTTAACCTGCAAACCCATATCACTGCCCACCCGAAACAACCCGTCAAACAACGCGTTCACAATCAAAAACCCACCCCGATCCGCCACAAACAACGGATTAAGCATCCCCGGCTCCCGGTCCAGACGAACACACAACTCCTCTTGCAGAGCAATTTCCCCCAAATCCCTCGGCCGCGGCTCAAACAATTCCGCTGGATTAACTAACGGATCATCCCCCGGCTCATAAACCGCCCTACCCGATGATCGCTCATCCCCGCCCCCCGGCCGCTCATCCGCCCCCGGCTTGCGACACCCCCAAAAACCAATCGCCACAAACCCCACCACCAACCAAACCAGAAAATTATTATGCTTTCCCATAAAATTTCACTTTTCACAAAGCCTCCCAGTCCGTTTATACCGATCACAAATGAAAACACCATGTTGCTCAATTTGTAAATCTAAGCTTGTCCTCGACCCGATCGAGGATCTGACCGCCCGGATCCAGCCCCCACGGAAGTGGGCTGCCCGGCATTATGATACCCATTGGGTATAGAATTTATCATACTCTCCTCAAAACCATTTCGCTGTATCAGAAATCAAATTGTTCAAAGTACAATCAATTCGGTTACTGATTCACCCGAACATCCTCAGCCAAAAGCTCGACGGTACTATTGCCGTTGAAATGATTGATCATCGGCTGAAACACCAGGTCAAAACTGTCCGCGGTCTTGAGGATTTTTGCCCAGTTGCTCTTGTGAAAAGCAACCGCCCGAAGCACCCCACCCGGTCGGTTCTGGGCGGTTTCATCGTCGCCGTGAGCGACCAGAAATTGCAGGTGTTCGTTGCGCTTGCCCATTGACCGGGGAGGATTCACCAAACGAAGGTTTCGCCCGACCAGCAGCACTCGCGGATTGCCCGCCCCAAAGGGACCGAGTTTTCCGATCTTCGCCACCGTAGCAATATCCAAACTCGTCAACCGAATTTCGGCGTCGATATCCAAACGGCTGAGAAGGTCCTGCTCGCTGAAATTCTCACAGGCATAGGCATTGAAAGCCTGGCGAAACTCTTCAATCTTTTGCGCTGGGCACGTCAGGCCGGCTGCCATCTCATGACCACCAAAGCTATTCAAGTGATCCGAGCAGCTTTCCAACGCGGCACAAATATCAAAACCATCAACGCTGCGACACGACCCCATGGCGGTGTCACCCTGAATTGAAATAACCGCGGTCGGTTTGCCGCAAGCGTCCACGATGCGACTGGCAACAATACCAATCACCCCCGCATGCCAGTTTTCCGCTGCGACAACTACCGCCCGAAAATGGTCCTTGTCCATTTCCAGGGCCTTGACCTGAGCCAGGGCCTCTTCGGTGATTTGCTTTTCGACTTTCTGACGCAGACGATTCTGACTTTCCAGATAAGCTGCTATTTCGCGGGCTCGATCTGCGCTGCTTTTGGTGAACAATTCCACTGCCAGGCGAGCGTGGCCCATTCGACCGGCCGCGTTTAACCGCGGTGCCAGTTTGAAGCCGATGTCAAAACTATCCAACTGAGTCCCGGTCAAACCGGCGGCTTCGATAAGTGCCCGAATACCCAGGTCATCACTGGCGGACAAACCCCGCATTCCGAAATGGGCCAGAACACGATTTTCCCCACTAAGCGGCACGACATCGGCAATGGTCCCCAATCCCGCCAGAGCGGTTGCCGAGATGAGAAAATCGCGGAATTCTTCTGAAACTTTTTTGGAACCGGAAAATTCCTGCGAAAGTGCCCACGCCAGTTTGAAGGCAACACCAGCCCCGCACAGGTGGCGACAGGGATAATTCTGGCCGGGCAGATCGGGATGCAAAACAGCCACCGCCTCGGGCAGATCACCTTCGATTTTGTGATGATCGG
>DAOWAK010000129.1 GCA_030634605.1 Sedimentisphaerales bacterium | reverse complement strand
TTGGAAAACAGGTAAGGCCGGGAACGCTGTCGAAGCATTTCAATGATTTCCCTGCGGCCGCTGGTGTAGCCGCCGCTGGCCCCACCCAAAGCCTTGCCCAGGGTGCCGGTGATGATGTCCACCCGATCCATCACGCCGCAATGCTCATGGGTGCCGCGGCCGTGCTTGCCCAGCACACCCACCGAGTGCGAATCGTCCACCATAACCAGAGCGTTATATTGCTCCGCCAGGTCGCAAATCTTATCCAGTTTGGCGATGTGCCCGTCCATGGAAAAAACCCCGTCGGTAGCAACCATGCGGAACCGGGCCGATGCGGACTCCTTGAGTTTGGCTTCCAGGTCAGCCATGTCGCCGTTGAGATAACGAAACCGCCCAGCCTTGCACAGGCGAACCCCGTCAATGATGCTGGCGTGGTTGAGCTGATCGCTGATAATTGCGTCTTCCGGACCGAGCAGCGTTTCAAACAACCCACCGTTGGCGTCAAAACAACTGCTGTACAGAATCGTGTCCTCGCTGCCCAGAAACTTACTGAGCTTGGCTTCGAGAAGCTTATGAATGCCCTGGGTGCCGCAGATAAAACGCACCGACGACAAACCAAAACCCCACTTGTCGTAACTTTGACGGGCGGCTTCGATAACGTCGGGATGGCTGGACAGGCCCAGGTAATTGTTGGCGCACATATTGAGAACTTCCTGGCCGCTCTGCACCGCAATATGCATTGACTGGGCAGTGGTGATGACTCGCTCACTCTTGTATAAGCCGCCGCTGCGAATTTCGTCAAGCTGTTCGTTAATATGTTTTTTCATTCCGCCAAACATTATTCACCTCAACATAATAATTTCTTTGAATCCCTAACAAAACCTTGTCATTCCCGCGAAAGCGGGAATCCAGAATTCTAGACTAGTGGTTTTGGTAGGCACATTTAGAATAAAATCATTCAGTCCAGTCCAAAACTACTTTGCCGGAATTCCCGGATCGCATCACATCGAATCCCTTCATGAATTCGGTGTAGTGAAATTTGTGCGTGATAAGCGGAGTGATATCCAGTCCGCACTTGATCATCATAGTAACCTTGTACCAGGTCTCATACATTTCCCGCCCATAGATACCCTTGATCGTCAGGCCGTTAAAGACCACGTAATCCCAGTCGATCGACGTCTGGGGCAGGATACCCAGCAGACAGATTTTGCCGCCGTGACACATGTTCTTCAGCAGACTGCGCAGAGCGTCTGGATTGCCGGACATCTCGAAGCCAACATCAAAGCCTTCGTGCATGTCGAGTTCATGTGCAACATCTTCCACGGTTTCAGTGCGAACATCAACTGCCCGGGTAACGCCCATCTTCCGGGCCAGGTCCAGACGGTAGGGATTCACGTCGGTAATAACAACATGGCGGGCACCGGCTTTTTTGGCGATAGCTCCTGCCATAACGCCGATAGGACCGGCTCCGGTAATCAGCACATCCTCGCCGACCAGATCAAAAGAAAGCGCCGTATGAGCGGCATTTCCGAGCGGGTCGAAACAACTTAGCACTTCCTGGGGGATTTCCCGGTCGCAATACCAGACATTGGTAACGGGAATGGAAAGATATTCCGCAAAGGCTCCGTCGCGGTTGACACCGATACCGGTGGGCGCCTTACACAAGTGCCTCCGTCCAGCCAGGCAGTTTCGGCAACGACCGCAAACCACGTGTCCTTCGCCGCTGACCAGATCGCCGGGATGGAAATCGTGCACATTGTCCCCAACCTCCTGGATTACCCCGACAAACTCATGGCCGATGGTCATTGGAGTCCTGATGGTCTTCTGGGCCCATTTGTCCCAGTTGTAAATGTGCACATCGGTCCCGCAGATCGACGTTTTAGTGAGCTTGATTAAAACGTCATTGATGCCGATTTCCGGCTTGGGAACATTTTCCAGCCACAATCCTTCACCCGGCTTCTTCTTAACTAATGCTTTCATAAGTCTTTTCTCTTTAATAATTAATGACAATAATTTGAATTTCGCTGCTAAATGGCACAAGAAATTGTCTGGAAATATCGTAAATGCAAAACTCCAAAACTTCAACTCGAAGGGGGGATTCTATACCATGCAGCCAGGCCGGTCAACGATAATTCAATAGTGTAGGAATTTGTATTTAGCTATCTGCATTACGAGTTTTCATATTTCCGAAGAAGAGCCCCCCATCTGAAAAAAAGCCAGCGGTGAGAATCGAACTCACAACCCTCCGCTTACAAGGCGGAAGCTCTACCGTTGAGCTACACTGGCAACCTCAATCGTTCCACAGTCTAGCTTGCCGACCGCTTTCGATCAATAGTTTAATTGCTCCGGTAATATCGCCGATTCAATGCCCGTACCTGCGCTATTCTTCCGAGCCTTCTTCCTTTTTCGGTTTGAGCAGATCTCCGGGATTTTTCAGCAGGCCTTCCAGTCCCTTGCCCGCTTCTTCCAGAGCTTTGCCGCCTTCTTCGATCGCCTTGGTACCCTCTTTCAGAACCTTATCCGCCTCAGCCGTGATCTGACCCAGCGACTCTTCCAGCGAACCCAGCGAACCCGCCAGTGCCTGGCTCAGTTGCTCGGGCAGATCCGCTCCGCTTTCCAGAATCCCCTTCGCCAACGCCATGAACACCTTCTGGATTACCGTTGCCAGCATCACCGCCTGGTCGTCACCCGTGGAAAGGTCCTCGATAACGATCGGTGCCAGCTTCAACTGAATCACATCAACCTTGCCCGGTATCGGCGTTAGCTTCAAATCGGCACTGGCATTAATAATCTCAATCTTATCCACCCGCACATTTTTACCCGGCCCCTTTTTCGCTTCGGTTTCGGTAGGGGCGGAATCTTTTTGCAGCTTCTCAATGTTTTTCAGAATCACATCAAAATTACTCTGCAGACCTTTCTGCTCGAAAGTAATCTTAACATCTTCCAGCTTGATCGTTTTAACCGTAATAGTATCACCGAACAGCGAACCCACCTCGACCTGCGTCGAACACAATCCGCAACTGAGAATCTTATCGGTTTTAAATTCCGCCGGATTGTCAACTTCCAGATCATGCAGCGCCACCGAGCCGCTCAACAGCGACAAATCCGCACTACCCAGCCGGGTCTCCACCCCCAACGCATAACTCCCCGCGGTCTCGACGGCGTATTTCGTTACCTGGTTGGCGTAAATCAACACCGCCGCCACTGCCGCAATCACCAGAAAAACAATCACCAACAACAACCATTTAATCTTTTTCATAGCTTTCATCATCTCACCTCATAATTTAACATTAACATCTCTAACCAGGCTTAGAACTCCCGACAAAACCTTGTCATTCCCGCGAAAGCGGGAATCCAGAATTAAAAATGAGAGGTTTTGTTAGGCACATTTAGTTTCTACCGAAAATTCATAACTCAATCATTGTACCTCAATTCCATTCAAAAAACCAAGTTTCCTCGTGAAAAATTTGGCTTTTTCAGCTCCCCCAGCTATAATCCCTGACGGATATTGATAAATTTGTTTCGAAAGCTTGTCCTCGACCTGATCGGGGATTTGAATTTCGGTAATTAGATATTGTTTAGAATTTAGAATTTAGTGCTTAGGATTTCCAGTTTTACCTGGCAGAGGAGTTGGATTTTGCTAACCTTGGCCCTGTTTCTAACCAAAGCTGTCGGCATATCGCTTTCCGGCGTAATGGCCCCCGGTGCCGTAACCGCCGCCACCGTCGCCTGCGGCACACGCTCCCGCCACGCCGGCGCCCTGATCGCCGTCGGTCATGGCATCGTGGAATTCCCCCTTATGCTGCTGATCATGGCCGGGATGGGAAAAATCTTCCAGATCACCGCCGTAAAAATCTCCATCGGTTTAGCCGGTGGTTTTTTCCTGGTCTTGATGGCCTGGCAACTGCTCTGCGATTCCGGCAAAATGTCCAGCACCAATTTCTGTTCCAGTAAATATCAACAAAGAGGCCCCATTCTTTCCGGCGTCATCCTGACCATCGCCAACCCTTATTTTTTGCTCTGGTGGGCCACCCTCGGCCTGGCCCTGGCCAACCAGGCCATTGAACTCGGCGTCACCGCATTCGCTCTCTTCGCCATAATCCATTGGCTTTGCGATCTCGTCTGGCTCGAAGCACTTTCCTGGGCCACCTTCAAAGGCGGGCAACTCATCGGCGCCCAGCACCTCCACCGCGTACTGCAGTTCTGTGCCGTCATGCTCTACTGCTTCGCCATCATGTTCCTCTACGATGCCACCTATTCCCTCATGAACATCTTAACCAATCCAGCCTAAACTGCATTAACATTGTCATTCCCGTGAAAACGGGAATCCAGCAATAAATCAGCATCGCGCAGCGATACCTTATTTTGGCAGCCCCCGCCTGATGCATCCAAATCCCCGATCCTGAAACCTAACACCTAATCTTCAATAATCAACGATTCCCCCGTCATCTCCGCCGGCTTATCCAGACCCATAATATGCAACGCCGTCGGAATAACATCTGCCAGACGACCGCCCTCGCGCAGCTTGCAGTTTTTAAATTCCTTATCAAAAACAATAAATGGCACCGGGAAAGTAGTGTGCGCCGTGAACGGCATGTCGTTGGCCATGTCGTACATCAACTCCAGGTTGCCGTGATCCGCCGTGATTATCGCCGAACCACCCATCTCCTCAATCTTCTCCAGAATCTTACCCACACATTTATCCACCGTCACCGCCGCCTTCAATGCCGCTTCCATAACGCCCGTGTGTCCCACCATATCCGGATTGGCAAAGTTCACCACCATCACATCATATTCATTGCTGTCCAGCCGCTCCAGAACGATTTCGGTAACCTCCGCCGCCGACATCTCCGGCTGCATATCATAAGTCCTCACCTTCGGCGACGGCACAATCTGACGCTCCTCACCCGCAAACGGCGCCTCCGTGTAATCGTTAAAAAAGAATGTCACATGCGCGTATTTCTCCGTTTCCGCACAACGAAACTGCTTCAATCCAAGCCGCCCCCAGTAATCACCCACAATATTTTTCATCTTGGGCGGCTTCGGAAACGCCACCGGCGTCTTGATCGTCGCGTCATATTCCGTCAGACACACATAATACAAATCCGCCCGCGCTCCCCGGTCAAAATTGTTAAATTCCTCATCCACAAATGCTCGCGTAATTTCCCGTGGCCGATCTCCCCGAAAATTGAAAAACACCACCGAGTCACCATCCTCCACCAACGCCATCGGCTGCTCATCCCCATCCACCATCAACGTCGGTTCCACAAACTC
>DAOWAK010000254.1 GCA_030634605.1 Sedimentisphaerales bacterium | reverse complement strand
TCCTGTTTTTGAAGTTGAATTACGCCTGCTGACGTCGCCGATTATAATCAGCTACTTACCCTCTGGCAAGAGCATTCACCCCCTTGCCCACAGAGGTATTAATCTGCTATAATCCTCATAGAATCGCCGGCGAACCAGAAAGGAACCGACAGGATTGGCAAACCGCAAATTAAAATACGTAATTAACGAATTAAAAGATCATGCTCCCTTTACCCTTTTCGGAGCACTGTTGGGCGTGGTCTTCATGGTGGCCTTCAGTCGCGTCTTGAGCTCCTCAGCCAGTTATTGGCTCTTTTACATCTTCCATCCCGCCCACGTACTCTTAAGCGCCGTTGCTTCTGCTGCCATGTACATACGCCACGTCAAAAAAGCCAGCTTCATCACCGTCCTTTTTATCGGTTATGTCGGCGCCGTCGGAATCGCCACCTTAAGCGATTCCGTCATACCTTACTTTGGCGAAGTAGCCCTGGGCTTACACGATTTCAGCCCTCACGCCCATAGCTCCACAGAACCCTCCGATTCTCACCTCCAAAATGAACAGCACGATGACCACGCTCACGAATCCGGCTGGGGCTTGCACCTGGGCTTCATCGAACAATGGTACATCGTCAATCCCGCCGCTATAATTGGAATCATCATCGCTTATTTCTGGCCCCGAACAAAATTCCCCCACGCCGGACACGTCCTGCTCAGCATCTGGGCATCACTTTTTCACATCATGATGGCCCTCACCGGGCAGATTAGCTTCTGGATGTACGCCGCCATCACTCTCTTTTTGTTCGTAGCGGTCTGGCTCCCCTGCTGCATCAGCGATATCGTCTTTCCCCTCTTGTTCGTCAAGGAATCAGACGAACTACCCAAACACGAACACTGATTCCTTTTCAGCCGTTCAACTTTCAGCTTCAGCGAGATTTGATCAGCCGCGCCTGCGCAGCAATTCGATAACAGTAAGACCGGTACGCCGTTTCAATTTCACGTCTCGAAGGACTGATGTAATAATTGAACACCAGCGGCCCGACTCGACCGTTCCAGACGCGACTCGGATTACGCAATCGCTGAACCGCCTCCGCCACATCCGGCTCAGAAAGCGGCCACCGACCCATCTGGCCCTCATTGAGCATTTTCTGAAACTTCAACACCCATCGGCCGTAGTTCTCCTCCTGCAGAAAACGCCCCAATGCATAAAGCTGCGCATAATACGTAGCAACAAAAGACGATGCCCGCCCCTCACTCGACACCTCTGGCGAATGCGAAACCACCCGACCGGCATCCAGAACCAGCAATTCACTCAGCGAAAGCAGCTTCCTCTCGGCAATAGCTTTTTTCAGGGCAAGTAATCGCGAAACATTCCGCCTGGGTTCGAAGCTGACCTTACCATTCCCGCGAACAAATGCTTCAAAATTAGTCGCGACAGACTCGTCCAGCCACGCCGGCAAACGAAACCTGAACAATTCATCGGCAAACTGATGCCAGCCTTCATGAGCCAACACCGAAAAATCCGCTGTTCGGCTGATCCGATAAACCACACACGCACCATTAACATAATAAGCCCCCGCTGTGATTTTTAGATATATCTCTGCCTGCTCCGGCACCCACTGTCGCGTAAATGCCTCCCACTGCTCACGGTTATCAAAAAGATACACCAACAGTTTCTTGTCGGTTGCCACCGGACGCCCCAGCTTCTTGGCGTAACTCTTAAACGCCGACTCCAAAAAAGGCGGCACCAGCGACATAATTAACGGGTCTCGATGAGTACTGAAAATCTGATAGTGATTAGTCGTAATCTTCAGCCCTTCGACCGCTTCATCAGATAGATAATCCGGCACCTGCCAGCTTTCCACCTTCTTCACCGTCGGCAGCTTACCCAAACGCACCGCTAACTTTTCTGCCGCTGAAAGATTCCCCACATTATCAACCGGCGCCCCCTGACAACCCGCCAGACAAATCCAAATCCCACAGGATAACACCAGCCCCCACAGCCGCATCGACGTATTTTCCTGAAAGATAATCATCGATTTTTCGCCGCCGTAATTTTAAGCATCCGGTCCAATGCCTGTCGTGCATCTCCCGCGGTCTTCTCATCCACCTTAACCTGATTAGACAGCGGATTTGCCTCGGGATTATCGCAGTGCTCCTTCAACTTCTCCAGCAGCCAAGCCAGATGTCCCAGGTCAATCCGGTACATCGTCTCACACATGCAAGGCGAATCGCTCAACGAACGAACCTTGATATTTTTTGCCGCCAACTGATCCGCCAATCGTTTCACCAGATGAATCTCGGTACCCACCACCCAACTGCTCCTCGGTTCCGCCGCACTGACTGTCTTAATAATCAATTCGGTCGAACCCACATAATCCGCATTCTGAGCAACCTCAAAACAGCACTCCGGGTGAACAATCACCTTTACCGCCGGATCCTCCGCCCGGGCCTTGACAATCTGCTCCAGCTTGAATTCCTGATGCACCGAACAATAACCATCCCACAGAATCACCCGGGCCTTTTCGTATTGCCCCGGTTCAATCCCACCCTCCGCTTCAAATGGATTCCAGACCGGCATCCTCTCAACCGAGTGCCCCATTGCCACCGCGGTATTACGCCCCAGGTGCTGATCCGGCAGAAACAAAATCACCGCCTCAGCATCCGCCGACCAGATCGATTCAAATATCGCCTTGCAATTGCTCGACGTGCAGCACATCCCCCCATGCTTACCGCAAAAAGCCTTGATGTTGGCGGCACTGTTCACATAAGTCACCGGAACAATCTTCGCCGTCCCGCCCAGTTTCTCTTCAAGAACCTGCCAACACTCCTCAACCTGATCGATCTCCGCCATATTCGCCATCGGACAGCCCGCCGTCATGTCCGGCAGCAACACTTTCTGCCCCGGCCCGGTAAGAATGTCCGCCGATTCCGCCATGAAGTGCACCCCGCAAAAAACGATGAACTCCTTGCCCCGCTGCTCCGCCGCAATCTGACTAAGCTTCAGACTGTCCCCCGTAAAGTCCGCAAAACCAATAATATCATCGTGCTGATAATGATGACCCAGGATCACCATCCGCTCCGCCAGCTGTCCTTTAAGCTCAGCTATCAAAGCTAGCGCTTCTTCCCGTT
>DAOWAK010000126.1 GCA_030634605.1 Sedimentisphaerales bacterium | reverse complement strand
TAACCGCGACATAAACCTGAAGCCACATTCGTTTATAAAGCGTGTTGCCGGAAATATTGGCGGTAATACTAATCGTATCCAGCATGGGCACACCGGCGTTGACCAGTTCACCCATAGTGTGCATACTGCGAGAGATGTAAAGACAACGACACAATTTTTTAAATATGGGCATTTTTAGTTTTACCTGGTCCCAGCGGGCCCGTCCCCAATCGGTACTAATCGCCCAGAAAAACATCCAGGTCAGCCCCACGACCACTGCCAGAATAATATACCAGTAGGTGCGCATGACATAACTGCTGGCAAGAACTACCTTGGTAGGCATGGGCATGGCCGCTTCTTTGCCCTCAAAAATCACGACAAATTTCGGTAATACAAAGGTAAGCAAAAATACCGTGGTACTCACCGCCATCACCCCGATAATGATGGGATAGATCATGGCCGCACGCACCTGAGCGCGGGTTTCGTGCTGCTGGGTAAGGTACTCGGCAATACGGTCGAGCATCCCTCCGAACGAACCGGATAATTCCGAAGCCCGAACCATGTTAACGTACAACGGGCTGAACACTTTCGGAAAACGCGCCAGCGCTTCCGAAAAGGGCTTACCCGCTTCAACGTCGCGTTTGATCCGCTGGAGAATGTCGCGGAATTTGACATTATCTACCTGATCGCAAATCCCTTCCAAAGCAGCCCGAATGCTGATGCCGGCTTTGATCATCACCGCCAGTTGGCTGGTGAAGTTCATGACGTCTTTAGCCGACGGTCCCATTTGCACGTTGAAAGACAACAGCTTTTGCAAACCGCCGCCCTGACTTTGCGCCACGGCAGCCAATGAAAGAATGTAGCTTCCCTGGCTACGAAGCATCTGGGTCGCCGAAGTGATAGACTCCGCCGCGATCACACCGGCGTTAATCTGTCCCGAAGCTGATTTTAATTCATAACGATAATTAGGCATAGCCTCTTTCCATAGCAGTTATCTGGCTTTTTTTTCTACAGTAGCGCAGCATGGGCTAAAGCCCATCCTACAAGACTAATTTTTCATTAGGCCGATAAGGCGCGTTCGAGTTTTTCCGGATGCGCCGCATGGGCCAGAGCGTCTTCCCGTGAAATCTGGCCGTTGAAATAAAGCTGGCCGATACTGGTGTCCAGACTTTGCATACCCAGGGCCCGCGAAGTTTCAATCACGTTGGGCAATTCATAAATTCGGTTTTCACGAATACAGTTTCGCACCGCCGAAGTACAAAGCATCACTTCAATGGCCGGGATCATACCCGGAGTGTCCGTTCGCTTAAGCAGCGTCTGACTGATAACCCCTTTGAGGGTGTTAGCCAACATGGAACGAATCTGGTTCTGCTGGCCGGTGGGATAGATATCGATAATACGTTCGATGGTTTGCGGAGCATTAATGGTGTGCAGGGTACTCAACACCAGGTGGCCGGTTTCCGCAGCTGTGATCGCCGCCGATGATGTTTCCAGGTCACGCATTTCACCAACCAGAATGACATCCGGGTCCTGACGCAAGGCATGTTTAAGACCGGAGGCGAAAAAGGGACAGTCATCACCGATTTCACGCTGTTCGATAGCACATTTGTTGCTCTTGAGCATGTACTCGATGGGATCCTCAAGGGTAATAATGTGCTTGTGATATTTCTGATTCATGGCGTTGATAACGCTAGCCATCGTGGTACTCTTACCAGAACCGGTGTCCCCGGTAACCAGCACCAAGCCGCGATTCATATCCACTAAATCAAAAACGGCCTTGGGCAGATTGAGCTTTTCCAGGGGAAGCACTTCTTCGGGAATGCCCCGAAACGCAATGCCGATACTGCCGCGCTGAAAGTGAGCGTTCACACGAAAACGCCCCTTGCCGGGCACCTCAGTTGAAAAATCGATATCCCGTTTTTCCATAAAATCCCTGATCCGATGCTCCGGAAGCAACTCGCGAACCATCGCCTCGGCTCCTTCGGCGGTAACCACGGGATAATCGGTTTCCTGCAAAATGGTGTGAACCCGCAGCAACGGCGGCGACCCGACCATAATATGCACGTCACTCGCACCGCAATTCAAAGCCGTTGTTAATAATTCCTGTAACTGTGACACCTTATTCTCCTTGCACCAGCAATTTGGCTGCCTGTTATTTTCCGTAAGAATTCAATAATCTGATACTATTTTTTTAAATGTGCCTAACAAAACCACTAATCTAGAATTCTGGATTCCCGCTTTCGCGGGAATGACAAGGTTTTGTTAGGGATTCTAAATCTGTCACCTTCTAGACAGTGCACTCCGTCACCCTCATAACCTCGTCAATAGTCGTCAAACCCGCCTGAACTTTCCGGAACCCGTCATCGCGCAGGGTAACCATGCCCCGCTCCTTACAAAGCCGGCGCAATTCGGTTACCGTCGGGCTGTTGGTAATAATGTCGCGATAAGAGTCATCAATGGTCAGCAGCTCATGAATACCCACCCGCCCCTGAAAACCGGTAAAGCGACACTTTTCACATCCCTGCCCCTTATAAAGGTTGTCCGCATTAAAGCCGTACATTTCAACAAAACCGACCTCTTCAGCTTCAACATGGTAAAGCTGTTTACAATGCTGACACATCCGCCGCACCAGCCGCTGAGCAAGCACGGCATTGGTGGAAGCTGCTATCAAATAAGGCTCGATACCAATATTAATCAACCGGGTTATGCTGCTGGGCGCGTCGTTGGTATGCAGGGTCGAAAACACCAAATGCCCGGTAAGTGATGCCTGAACCGCAATCCGGGCGGTTTCCTGGTCGCGAATCTCACCAACCATGATAATGTCCGGGTCCTGCCTCAGCAGCGAACGCAACGCCGCCGAAAAACTCATGCCGATCTTGGCGTGCACCTGAACCTGCGAAATGCCATCAATTTGATATTCAACCGGATCTTCAACCGTCGAGATATTAAGCCGCTGCATATCCATCGTCCGTATTGCCGCGTATAGCGTAGTACTCTTACCCGAACCGGTCGGCCCGGTAACCAGAATAATGCCGTGGGGCTGGTTGATCTGGTGCTCCATGATTGCCAGGTTATCCGGGTCCATCCCCAGATCCGGCAGGTTCATGTTGGCCGAACCCATATCCAGAATACGAATTACCACCTTTTCGCCGTACGAAGTGGGCAATATCGAAATACGCATGTCAATGTTTCGACGATGAATTACCACGCGAATTCGGCCGTCCTGCGGCAAACGCCGCTCAGCGATATCCAGATTGGCCATGATCTTGATTCGCGAAACCACCGGAGCGTGCATGTTATGGGGCGGATTCACCGATTCAAACAGCACTCCGTCAACCCGATAACGGATGCGAAGTTTTTTGTCGCCGGGTTCAATGTGAATATCGCTGGCACCGTCCTTGACCGCGTTATAAATAAGATAATTCACAAACTTGATAATGGGCGATTCAGCCGCCGACTTTTCGAGGTCGGCGATATCTTCCTCGACATCATCAACCACTTCCACATCTTCGGCTTCGATGTTCTGGATAATTTCATCAACCTGAAAATCCGTGGTGCTTTCGGTCAGTGATGACAATATTTTTTTAATGTCTTCCGACGGGCAAACCTTGACAGACAATTCCATGCCGGCCTTGCGTCTGATTTCATCCAGCAAAAACACGTTGGTCGGATCCGTCGTCACCACGACCAGTCGATTATTCTCCAGGCCAACGGGCATCACCTTGTGGCTTTCCATAAAGGACTTGTCCAGCTTGCTAAAGGCCGCCGGCTCGATCATCTCCCGATCCAGACGGATAAAGGGCAAATCGTATTGCTCAGCCAGACAGGCCAGCAAATCCGCTTCCTTGACCACGCCCATTTCCAACAGCACCTGCCCCAGTCGCTTGCGGGGGGTTTTGCTGTGAATACTGCGGGCCTGCTCCATCTGCTCTTCGCTGACCACCCCGCTTTTGAAGAGCTTTTCTTCATAGGAACCGCTCTTGTTGGTCGGCTGATTTTCACCAGGCTGCCAAAAATCGTTCAGTTCCTTACCGGCGCACTCCAGACCGATATCGACACCAAAATCTGACCCTTTGGAATCGTCAAATTGGGCGATACTTTCATCCAGCTCGGTACTATTTACCATATTTTTTCGCATGTATATTTTACCTGGATATGCGTTCTCGCACTTTTACATTTGCACAACAAAATCCATCTCTTCTGCGGTCAAAATCACACTTTCAGATTGAATTTTTTTGATCTTGAAAACACCGTCGAGGGTTTCGCCTTCACTATAAATGTTTCCGTCAATCAAACATTTAGCACCTTTCCTGCCCTGCAATACCGATTGCAGTACAAATTTTGCTGATTTTCCGCTGAGCTCTGTGCGTAATTGTTCCCGACGCTTGAGCGCCTCATCCACATCATTGGCACCATCGTCCTTGGCCAATATCCGCGAAAACGGATTACGCTGCAACTGGTCAACTTCAACCTGCTGTTTAGCGGGATAATCGTAAAAAACCCGCACCATATTATCGGTGTCCTGAAACAGCTTGCGGGCCTCAGCCTTTTTCTGCTGGTTGACCAGCTTCGCCAACACCTGATCAACCTTAGCTTCCACCTCCTGCTCCTGGGCAGTTGCTTCCTTGGGTTTGTTACGCAGCCCAAACAAATAAATCGCCCCCACGCCCATCAAACAGGTAATCAGCAAAATCACTGCACTGCGATTGACATTATTCTTATTCACCACCGCATATTGCTGCTCTGCCGATTCCGCCGCCGCCATCTCACTGGCGCTAACGTCAGACCATTGCTCTGCCTCATTTGCCTGCCCCTGGTCCGCCCCGCTTTTATATTGATCGTATTCACTACTCATGTTCTATTTTTGTCCTCTCTGCGTATCGCCAACAAAATTTATGAATAGTAAAAATACTATTCTACTGCGTCTTGTCAGCAGATATTAATTTGTTATTAACCTCGCGCAACTGACGACGATCTAGCTGAACTGTCAAAATAGATACTCAGCTCCAGTTCCGCGATCATCATGCCCTCCTTCTTTTGATCTTTTTCAAGATGCATCACCCGAAACTTGGTAATTCGCGGCAATTTCTCCAACTCCAGCATGAACTCGTAAAACGCATTAAAATTCCCCGACAGTTCCAGCCTGATTGGTTGCTCAGAATAACCCGAACAGGTCTTCGCCTTCAGCGTCTTGAACAGCTTGGTTTCCAGTCGCTGCTGCTCTACCACTTTGGTCACCTGCTCCAGTACTCGGTGAATTTCATGCCGCTTAGGCAATTTCGCCTCAAAAAATCCAACC
>DAOWAK010000088.1 GCA_030634605.1 Sedimentisphaerales bacterium | reverse complement strand
CGCCCGCAACGCCCGCGTACCAAACACCCCGCCCATCACCCCCGCCACCGCGATCCCCATCTCCAGCAGATTATCCGCCACGTCCCACGGGTCCGGCCGCCCGCGTCACCTGCTCACTTTCCGCCGAAAGCAACTGCTCCAGCGTATCACTTTCCGGCAGCTCCTGCGGCAACCCATAATAAGCCATGATCGCCTCACTCTGACCCGTCGCCCGCTGACTCAGACTCTGCAACTGCGGCGAAGCTTCCTCCGCCACCGCCCGCAACGCCGTCGCCTGCACCGTGCGATGATGCAGATAAGCGTTCTGCTTCTGAGCCTGACCCGGCGCAAACCGCAAACCTCCACAACCCACCAACATCCCCAAACCAACACCCAAAACCACAACCTTCAGACAGACCTTCACCCTTGTCAGCATTTGCTTCTCCCTTCCAGAAAAACTGTATTAAAACACCCCTGCTACTTACAAATGATTTATTTCAACATTACCCCATTGTTTCGCCAGATATTCCACCACCAACCGACGGTGACAGAAATCAGGCTGCGATTCACTGCACAAAAAACAAGACTTATCTGTTTGCGACGGAATCATAGAATTTTCAATCAGCCGTTTCGAAATCAGTTCGCCAAATTCTTCTTCGTATTGCTCCCAATCCATGGTGCCGCTTTTGTATGACTGGAGTATTTCCTTCGTTGGCGACATCGCCGGCATGTGCAAATAGCCCACCGAAACAATCTCTTTGAGAAAATATTCCAGGTCCGACTTTTTGGTATAACCCGCTAACTGAGAACTGTTATACAACCGCACATCCACTACTTTAGCAACGCCGGCTTCTTTCAACTTACCAAAAAATACCCGAGCAGATTTTCCCGCAAACCCAATCGTAAACAGCTTAATTTTCATAATAAAATCCATTCAATGAGTAAAATGCCTGTGAAATACATTGGATATTCATGATAATTGATTACCAATCTATTTGCAAGCACAAAACCGCCGTTGGCCAAACCATATTCACCCTCGCGACCGCGGCCCCTGCTGCTGCTCCAGCGCCTGCAGCCGATACTCATGCTCCAGAGACTCCTCCGTCAAACACTCAATGTGCTGCTGCAGCTTGTCATACACCTGCACCAGCCGCGCCAACTCATGACGAATCAGCACCATATCCTTCTGCAGGTTCACCCACGCCGCCACCAGCACCACCACCAGCGTCACCAACTGCAAAAGCGTCCCCAGCGTTATCTCCCGCCGAAAACTCCACAACGATTCCTGCTTCTCACCGGACCGCTTCGCCATCTTTCTCTCCCGACAAACCACTAAGGCTGCACATAAAAAACATTATCGTCCCCCACCCGCCACATCACCGCCAAAGTCCCCGCCGCCAGCGTGCCCGTCGCCGTAAACGACTCCGCCAGGTTATACGCCAGAGCGTTACTGCCCCCCAGCGTCACCGGCTCCATGCCCGCCGCCACAATTGACACCTGCCGAACATTATAAACATTGTACTGCTCGCAACTGACCACCTCGATCAGCCACGCCGCCGTTACCGCCCCGCTGGAAATCACGCGCGACTGCTCGGTCGCTTCACTGCCGGAGCCGCTACGATTCAACCGCGCCAACTGCTCCTGCAATTCCAATCCCGTTTCCTTTGCCGATGAATATGCCATAATTATTTCTGCCCGAATTTAATTTCCGTTGTCCACTTATCACCCAAAACCAACCTCACATGTCGCACCTGGGGCAGAAAATCCCGCACCCCAACCAACTCAGCAAACTCCACCTCGCGACCTGCTATCCCCGCAACCACATCACCGCAACAAACCTCCGGCCGCAGCCAGCCCAGCTCCGCCGTCCCGCTCAAATCACTCTGCCGAATCCGCCGCAACTGATTCCGCAGCAACCCACGAACCCCAGCTCCGTCATCCCGCACCGCCGGAGCTCCCAGACCTGCCGCCGCGTAATTGTAAAAAATGCTCTTCGGCGTCACCTGCTCGTAACGGTAATCCCGCCCGTAATCAAACAACAGCTTGTGAACCACCCGACTGCTGTTCTCGGCCCCGTCAAAAACCTCCGCCTCCAAAGACTCATCCGCCACTACCGATGCCGTAATCCGAAACTGCAGCAGCCCCTTCTTGATAGCGTACCACATCGCCACGTCCATCTGCCTGCCGCTCAGATACACACCGCACTCATCCAGCAGATTATCAAACGCCCCGCTGTATTTCCGCCAGATCTGACCGCCCGAATAAGACACTTCCAGATAATAACCCAGCCCCGACCCCGCCGCGTCCCGACTCAAACAAGGCCAGAACCGCCGACGATGCGCATTGTAATTGCCGCCGCCAAAAACCTCACGAAAATCATAAGCCGGCCCCTGATTGAACGGCGACCCACTGTAATCGCCCGCCTCATTCAGCACCCATTTGCGAAACACATCCCGCACCGCCAGAAAATCCTCATTGGTATCCGGCGAATACAAATCATAATCATTCTCTTCCAGCGCAGGGTCCCAACCTTCAACCAGCTCGAACGTCGCCTCGAACCGCTTGCGTTCGCCCCGCCCGATCATCCCCAGAGCCCCCGCTCCCGGCCCGCGACGCAACTGACAACTAACCAGGTTCGTCTGCGCAACATCCAGCTTTTCACCCGCCTGCTGATGACCCAGATAAATTCGCCTGCCGCTGCCCCGGCGATAAAACCGCAAAACACTACGCACCCGACCATCCGCACCGGGCACCTCAACCAAACCATAACCCATCCCCGCCCGCTCGCATAATCGCGCCAACGCCTTCAGCGGCCTCAACCCGGTCACATCCACATCCCGCAACAGACCGCCCCCGCTCAACTGCTCCAGCTCATCAACACTCAAATCCCGCACCGCATCTCGGCCCAGGTATTCACTGGCGACATATTTCACCGCCGCCGCGAACGTCCACAAAACCGCCCCCGACTCGTTCAAATCAAAAACCTGATAACTCTTCCCTTCAACCGGCACCGCCGCCGCCGAACAGTTCCCCACCCCTTCCGGATTGAACACCGCATCCAGATTCAAATGCACCACATCGCCCTGTCCGCCCAGACAACGCACCCCGTCAATCACCGCCCCGTTCCGGTAAACCAGCTCCGAACACGCAACCACCTCAACCTCATCCGCCTTAGCCGACAACTTCGCCTGCCCCTGACATATCACTCCCTCAAACCAGGGCCAACTCCCCACGCCACTGCCGGGACCATCACAAATCTGACTCACCCGAACCCGCTGCCCGGGACGCCCCGATCGAACAACATCCTCAAACCGACCACGATCACCCTGCTCATCCACAGAAACCTTTTCCGCCACAATACGAAAACGGGCCTCATTCAAATAAGGCCCCGGCCGCCGCCGAATCTCCAACAGCTCTAACCATGGCGCCGCCCGCCCGTCAACTTCAACCACCACCGACACGCCGCGCACACTCAAATTTTTAAAGTCCCGCCTGCTAAACGTTACCGCATTTCCTGACATAATTATTCCGATCACAAATTCTAAAAAATCACTCGCCCACTCAATCCTTCAACACTATCGGGCCCACTCAAATCCACCACCGCCGACACCGAAACGCAATTCCCGTCATCCACACCATTACTGCCCACCGAACGAACTACAAACCGCAACTGCTGACCCTCCTCACCAGCCGGACTGACAAAGGAATAATAACCCCCGCCCCGAAAACTCACCTGCCCCAGCGCGTTTTCGTAATCGATCACACCGCTGCCGCCGTCGCCCAGCACCTCAAAACCAACCGGCTCAATCTTCTGACCCACCGGCCCGTAATACCAACTCAACGCCACCCGACCATCACCTATCGCCCGGGCACTCAAATCGCTCACCACATTAGGCCGCGGCCCCAACCGCTCACCCTGCTCATCCAGCGACAACCGCACCACCGACCTGCTCCCCAGCTCCTGCCGACCGGTCCCTGATATCCGCCGCACCACGTAAAAATAATTTCTCCCGGCCGCATGCGAAATATCATCCGAAACACTCAATTCCCCAGTGTCCGTCGGCGCCGCAATTATCGAAAAGTAATCAACATCCCCGACCTGCCCCTGCCCGCGATAAACCGAATAACAACCGCCCAATCGTGTCCAGAAATCCCCCTCAACAAGACTCTGCCGCAAAGGCCAACCGTTACCAAAATCACCTTCAACCAGACTGTTATAAAAATACTTTTCCATGCGTTACGATCCTGAAACACCAGGCACCCGGGAAATCGTCCCCGCCGCGTCGGTCATCACCAGTTTCATTTCACCACTGACCCCATCGGTCGCGAACACTTCAATCTCACCCGTAAACTTATCTTGCACCGCCTTGTGCGCAATCCTCGCCAGCCCCAACCCCCGCAGCGAAATCGCAATCGGCTTGTACCGCTCCGCATCCGGCAACGCCGCTCCACCGTCAATCACGCCAACCAAATCCTCACCCGCCACATCCCACGGTGCCGCAGCGAACTTGATGTCAAAATGGTAATAGCCCCCGCCAACCTCCGCTATCGCCGGAGCCGCTCCGCTTTTATCCGTGCCGTTCTCAGCCGTCAACAAAGATTCCCAACTCGGCGTCAACCCGGCCTTCGGCACGCCGCCCTCACTGAAATAAACGTAATACAACATTAAAACGCTCCTGTAACTGGTGACCCAACCATCCCCGCAACCGCCGGCACCGGCGACTTATGCTCCGGCACAAACGCTCCGACGTGCGCAAAAACCTCTATCGCATCCTGATCCGTCTCATAACCCCAACAACTCGGCCATCCCGCGTTAAGCAAAGGCGAACCCGCCTGGAAACGATAATCGCCATCGGTTTCATCGCCGCACCATAATGGGGCCCCGGTGATGTTCCCGCCGTCCAGATAATCCGCCCAGCTGCCATCAGCCACCGCATTGGTGTGAGCTGAATTGCCGTGGCTGTGATTATTCCTGAACATACCAAACAATATTCCTGCTGAATTCTGATAGTAACCCACCCCGGTATTATTGGTGGCTGAATTATTAAATGCAGCATAGCCGGTTGCCCCATACAACTTAAATCCATAAGAACCATTGCTGTCTGCCACATTATTACAGAAGACCCCCACATAGCTGTTGAATATAATTCCAATGCCGGTGTTATTGTATGCCCGGCAGCCCGCCACCAAATTTCCATATCCGCCGCCGCTGGAAACATAGATACCGGCGGCCCCGCATTCATGAGCCGAACAATTTATCAAAGAAACCGGGGAAAGTGTTGTAAAAAATCCATAAGTGCCACAATCCCATGCTTCACATCCTGCGACAATTATGTCTTGATAGCCACTAAGTGATCCAATTCCAACACCAGTAAAATCTTCCGCCAGGCACTCGCTGATTATCTGAAAGCTATCGGCAATTTCCAGTCCACAAGGAATCGTTTTTGCGTTGCCAAAGAAATGCAGGAATGATAGTCTCCAATACGATGACTGAAGGCAAAATATAGAATCCATATTACCGCTGGCAGATAATTTCGGATATTTACTGGCCACAGTTAAGTCCGAACCATCCGACGCATCCACGCCCTTGATCGTGAGCGGCAGGTAAATGGTTCCATCCGCTGCCACATTGGTTGCCATCTCTGCGTTGACGTTATATGTCGTACCGGTAGTTTGATTACAGCAAACCTCTATGGTTTCACCCGTACCCATTACATCTAATGCATTTTGAATACCGGTAACGGCATCGTCCTGCTCCCACGCCCCGCCGATGTTGCATTCTTCAAGACCTTGGGTTCCGCCCGGAGTTATTGGATTAGTTTCCAAAGTAAACCAGCTAAGATCACCGGCGACTGTAGCAATTACATAATAACCATCTTCCGAATCGTCGGTGGCAAATTGCAAATAAACCACCATCCCCACCGCCGCGCCGGTAAACGTGTCACCATCGATTCTGTTTAGAGTATCATTCCATTGTGCAGTTCCGCCGCTATCTGTACCAGTAGCCGATACCGGGCCGCCAT
>DAOWAK010000106.1 GCA_030634605.1 Sedimentisphaerales bacterium | reverse complement strand
GACATTTTTTTCGAAACTGAGCTTGTCGCTAAGCTGTTTTATTTTACTGACGAGCTGTTTCTTTTGGGGATGCAGTCCCAAGGTAAAGACCGTGGTTTCACCGGTTCACATGCCGGAAAAATTCTCCGCTACGGGTAATGGATCAATACCTGATAAGTGGTGGGAAACCTTTGGCGATAAAACGCTAAACAGCTACATTGAACAAGCTCTTGGGGACAACTTTGACCTCTTGATTGCGTGGGACCGGTTGGCTCAGACTGAGGCCATTGCAGTGAAGGAAGGGGCCGCTTTATTTCCGGAGGTCAATGCCAACGGACAGGCCAGTCGCACTCGTGAGGAGATGGGAAACGTTGCCAACTATTATAATCGATATAACCTCGGGGTATCGGTCAGTTACGAGTTGGATCTTTGGGGCCGGATTCGCGCAACTCACCAGGGTGCTCTTTTGGATGTGCAAGCTGACAGGGAAAATGTTGACGCAACCGCTATTGTGTTAAGTGCAAGGATTGCCCAGACCTGGTATCAATTGGCAGAGGCGATAGCCCAGGTCGAGGTTATCAATCAGCAGATCGAGTCCAACCAGAAGGTCCTTACGTTAATCACCTCCCGCTTCAAGCAAGGCCAATATGGTGCTGCCGATGTGCTTCGTCAACGGCAACTGCTGGAATCCAGTAACGGCCAATTAATCCTGGCTCAGGAGCAGACTGAACTCCTGCTGCATGAACTGTCAATTTTACTGGGAACCGCTCCGGGATCGTTAACGCAGCCGCAGGAAGCCTGGTTAATGGATTTGCCGATTTTACCTGTAGTTCCGGTTCCCTCAGAGCTAATCCAGCGTCGTCCGGATGTTCGCAGTGCATTTATCAACGTTCAGGCGGCAGATCAACGGATGGCCCGGGCAATCGCCGATCAGTTTCCCCGGATAAGCATCTCAGCTAGTGCAGAAACTTCAGGCATGGAAGCGCGGGATCTTTTTGATAACTGGCTGGCGAATATTGCGGGGAATCTGTCGCAACCCATCTTCGATGCCGACCGTCGTGGTGCCGAGGTGGACCGCACCCGCGCGGCTCTGTCACAAGCAATCCATGAATACGGCCGGGTAATTCGGATCTCGCTGCGGGAAGTCGAAAATGCCCTGACCCAGGAGCGGCAACAGGCAGAGTATCTGCTCAATCTTTCAAAGCAAGTAGCCCTTGCCCAAAAGGTCTTGGAAAGAACACGTGAAAGTTATATAAATGGCCAGCTTGATTATCTCAGAGTTTTAGAATCGCTGGTTTCGCTGCAAAGTCTGGAGCGTAATTACATAAGAGCCAAGCAACAATTAATCTCACGTCGGATTGATCTGTGCCAGGCCCTAGCCGGCAGCTGGCAGATGGATAGGTCCGCTCTGGCAACCTTAGACAAAAACAAAAGTGCTGATAGCAATTAAAATGGAAATTTCAGCAAAGCAGAATAATCTCAAGGATACAGAACCATGAATTATGATAACGAAATTATCCCGCAGAACAAAAAGCAAAAGAAAACTTTCAGGTGGTGGCTAATGGCAATAATAACCAGAGCCATTTTACCCTTGGCTATTATCGCGGCGGGGATTTTGTTTGCAAACTACCTGATCGAAAATTCTAAAAAATCGAAACGCCAACCCCCTGCTCGACAAGCCAAACTGGTGGAGGTGATTAAGCTCACACGCGGAGATTTTACGGCAGAAGTAAAAGTCATGGGCACGGTAATCCCCGCCCGCGAGATAGATTTAAAACCTCAGGTTGCCGGAAAAATCACTCAGTTCAATCCGGAACTGCTTCCCGGAGGCATCTTCCAGACCGGCCAAAGTCTGATGCGCATAGAACCTGCCGATTACGAATTACAGGTCGAACAGAGACAATGCGAGATTGACAATGCCCAAAATAATTTGAAGCTGGAACAGGGTAACCAGAAAATCGCCCGACAGGAATTCGAACTGCTGGGAGATGTAATAGACGAAAATGATACCGACCTGGTATTAAGACAGCCTCAGCTGCTTTCGTTGCAGAGCAGTTTGCAGGCAGCGCAATCACAATTGAAACAAGCTAAACTTGACCTGGACCGAACTCAAATTACCGCACCGTTCAATGCTATTGTAAAAGAGAAGTATGTTGATCTGGGGGCCACCGTGCAGCCAACTTCAACTTTAATCACTCTGACCGGTATCGATGAATACTGGATCGAATTGCAGGTGTTCGTTGACCAGTTAAAATGGATTAAAATCCCAAGAAAAAATAATGAGCCGGGTTCGCCAGTCAAAATACTCAATCCTACCGTCTGGGGGGAGGATTCCTACCGCGAAGGTAAAGTTCTGCGTTTGGGCAGCTACCTGGAAACCCGTGGCCGCCTGGCCAAGCTGCTGGTATCGGTCAAAGACCCCCTGGCCCTGGGTAACGAAAATAAGCAGGCTGAACCGCTATTGATTGGCTCCTATGTTCACGGTGTAATTCAAGGAAACCGCATTATTTCGGTCATCAAACTAAATCGCGAACTGTTGCGTGATGGTGATAAAGTATGGTTATACACTGCAGAAAATACTCTGAAAATCCAGCCGGTGAAGGTGGTTTTTCGCGCGGAAGATTATGTATTAATCGCCGATGGAATCAACCCGGACAGCCAGGTGATTGTTACGGATATTGCCGCACCCGTAGATGGCATGCCCTTGCGCCTGCCGGGCCAGGAACCATCAAAACCGCAAGGTCAGACACAAACCGGCAAAGAAAAGGGTAAACGTGGGAGAGAAAAAAATGACTGATTTAGATTTACAAAAAACCAGCCATTCCTCACGAGGCCCTATCGCCTGGATGGTACGTAACCGGGTAACGCCAAACCTGCTGATGTTGGTATTCATCGTCGGTGGTTTATTTGTAACTACCCGAATCAAGCAGGAGGTTTTTCCTGAGTTTGATTTAGATATCGTCCAGATCCGGGTTCCCTATCCGGGATCAAGCCCGGAAGAGGTCGAACAGGGCATCATTCTGGCCATAGAGGAAAGAATTCGCGGACTGGATGGCGTCGAGGAGATTACTGCCACAGCCTCCGAAGGGGCGGGAATAGTTTCCGTTGAAATGTTAGAGGATGCGGACCGCCAAAAGATATACCAGGATATTAAACAGGAAGTTGACAGTATCACCACTTTTCCCGAAGACGCCGAAGAACCTGAAGTCAGCCTGATGGTGCATCGACGGGAAGTACTTCAAATACAACTCTATGGAAATGTAGATGAGTGGGGTCTGCGCGAACTGGCTGAACAGGTACGCGATCGCTTGCTGCTGGATCCGGAAATAACTCAGGTCGATTTATGGGGGGCGAGGAAATACGAAATTCATGCTGAGATTTCACAGGATGTGTTGCGCCGTTATGGTTTAACCCTGGATAACATCGCCCGTAAAATCGCTAACACATCGGTAGAAATTCCCGGCGGTTTTATTGAAACCAAGGGCGGGGACATTTTAATACGTGTCAAACAGCGGCGGGACTGGGCCCGTGAATTCGCCCGGATCCCCATCATAACCACTCCCGAAGGCACCCTGATTCACCTCGGTGATATTGCTTCGGTAATCGACGAGTTTGAAGATGCCGATCGTGAAGCAACGTATAACGGCTATCGGGCTATCGGGCTGGAAGTGTTTCGCGTCGGTGAACAGACCCCTATTGGTGTTTCTGATGCAGCACGTGCAGCAATGTCGGAAATCGAAAAAGATTTACCGCCGGATGTCAACTGGGCAATTAGCAAGGACCGATCCGATATTTACCGCCAACGGCTGGAACTTCTGCTGAAAAACGCTTTTTTTGGCTTGATTCTGGTGTTTATTCTTTTGAGTCTTTTCCTGGAATTCAAACTGGCGTTCTGGGTAATGATGGGAATCCCCACGTCTTTTCTGGGAGCTTTTCTGTTTCTGCCGCAACAGGACGTGACGATCAATATGGTTTCCATGTTCGCCTTTATTATAGCGTTAGGTATTGTGGTGGATGACGCAATTATTGCCGGAGAAAATATCTACGAGTATCGCCAGCGCGGTATGGGAGCAATAGAAGCGGCCATCCAAGGCGCCAGAGATGTTTGCATACCTGTGAGCTTCAGCATCCTGACAAACATCATCGCCTTTTTACCTCTCTGTTTTGTCCCCGGTGTAATGGGTAAGTTCTGGAAAGTCATACCTTTCGTGGTAATTACGGTCTTTACCATTTCCTGGGTCGAATCACTGTTTATTCTGCCTGCACACCTCGGACATTCAAAAAAGAATCATCGTCGCGGATTAGGTGCTTTTCTGCATAACCGACAACAGGCCTTTAGCCGCCTTTTTATGAAATTCGTGAAAAAGGTTTATGGGCCGTTCCTGGACCTGTGCATGAAATTTCGCTATCTAACGGTAGCGTTGGGTTTGTTGGCTTTAACAGTTATTGCCGGTTATGTTGCCAGCGGAAGAATTGGTATGATACTGATGCCCCGCGCTGAATCAGACCTCTCCGCCGTAACCGCGGTTTTGCCTTATGGCAGCTCTTCTGAGAAAGTTGCCAAAGTACGTGATCTCCTGGTTGATTCTGCAGAAAAAGTAATTGCTCAACACGGCGGGGACCGTCTGACCGAAGGAGTATTCGCACTGGTGGATGAAAACACCGTGGAAGTTCTGTTGTTCTTGACAGAACCGGATATACGTCCAATCAGCACTACCGAGTTAACCCGGTACTGGCGTAATGCTGTGGGATCTGTTGCCGAACTGGAATCGTTGAAATTCGAATCGGATCGAGGCGGGCCCGGCCGTGGTGCAGCGCTCACCGTAGAGTTGAGCCATCGTGACATCAACATCCTGGATCAGGCCAGCTCCGAACTGGCCGACATCATTTCCGAGTTTCCCAGCACCAGGGACATCGACGATGGCTACACACCGGGTAAACAGCAACTCAACTTCACTGTCAAACCGGAAGGGGAAAGCCTCGGACTCACTGCCTATGAAGTAGCCCGACAAGTGCGAAATGCTTTCTACGGGGCAGAAGCTTTACGTCAGCAGCGTGGACGAAACGAGGTTAAAATCAAGGTACGATTTCCGGAAAAGGAACGCATCAGTGAATATAACGTGGAAAATTTGCTGATTCGTACGCCGGCCGGCCTGAATGTACCTCTGCTGCAGGTAGTCGATGTCGAACGTGGCAGGGCATACACCACTATTAATCGCCGTAATGGCCGCCGAACCGTTACCGTTACCGCAGACGTTGTTCCCATGGACGAAACCAATCAGGTAATAGCAACGCTCAATTCCGATATCTTGCCGCAACTGGCCCGCACTTATCCCGGATTGTCTTACGGCTACGAAGGGCGCCAGGCCGACTTCCGCGAAAGCACGCAGAGTCTTTTTACAGGTTTCATTTTTGCACTGATAGGTATTTTTGTTTTACTGGCAATCCCCTTCCGCAGCTATGTACAACCCATTATCGTCATGGTTGCGATTCCGTTTGGCATTATCGGAGCGGTTCTGGGACACATACTTATGGGCTATTCACTCAGCCTTATGAGTTTTATGGGCGTCGTGGCTTTGTCG
>DAOWAK010000250.1 GCA_030634605.1 Sedimentisphaerales bacterium | reverse complement strand
TAAGCGCGACGGACGCGATTGCCGGGGGGTGTTCTGCGTAATGTGGGGGCGGAATTGCTTTCCGGACGCGCGGTTACTTCGACCACGGTTCGGCCGCCGAGCCCAAATATTGAGCCGGTCTTAAAAGTGCGCGTCCGAACGATAACGGCATGAGGACCTATTTGGCGTTTAACTTTTGCCAAAGCCTGGTGCATTGAAGGTGCTCTAAAAATTCTCAGCTTCATAATTCAGTTACCACCATTCCAACAGATTCGATTTGAACTTCTTTGACAATTTCGTTATATCCCAGAACAACAATCGTCGGCAGGGTCGGTGCCAACAGTCGCCGGAGCGACAGACGTATCTGCGGTGAGCACAGCAGCACCGGATGGGCGCCGAGCTTGAGCAGGTTTTCTAATTCTTTGGATACCGCCTGGGTAATTTTCGATGCCATGGCCGGCGGGAGGGTCAGGAAACTGCCCCGGTCATTGCGTTCGATGTGGCGGTTGATGGTGTCTTCCAGGGACGGATCCAATGTAACGCAACGGAGCTTGCCGTCGTCATCGCGATATTGGCCACAAATCGTCCGGGCCAGAGCGTTGCGAACGTATTCGGCAAGAATCTCAAGGTCCTGGGTACGAGTGCCCCAGTCGCCGAGCGTTTCCAGGATGGTTTCCATGTCCCGGATGGGTACGCGTTCTTCGAGCAGAGCCTGGAGCACTTTCTGGATGTCGCCAGCTTTTAGGGTGGAGCCGATGACTTCTTCGACGACCGCGGGTGATTTTTCTTTTACCGTCTCCAGCAACGCGTTGAGGTCCTGGCGGGTGAGCAACTCGGCGGCGTGGGACTTGATAATTTCGGTTAGATGGGTGGCCAGGATGGAAGAGGCATCGACAACGGTGTAATTCATCATTTCGGCCTGTTGACGTTTTTCCGCGGCGACCCAGAAGGCCGGCAAACCGAACGCCGGTTCGGTAGTTTGTTCGCCGATGATCTTGCCGGTGGTCACTCCGGAATCCATCGCCAGGAATTTTTCCGGATAGACCTGGCCGCGAGCGATTTCAACACCTTTGATTTTGATGGAATAGTCATTGGAAGTCAGGTTCACATTGTCCCGAATGCGAATATTGGGCACGATAATCCCCATATCCAGAGCGATTTGACGGCGAATCATAGAGATTCTCTGGAGCAGATCGCCGCCTTGCTTGGTGTCAACCAGGGGTATCAATCCGTAACCGATTTCCAGCTCCATGCGATCAACGGGCAGCAGGGTTTCAATTTTCTCCGCCTGGGGCGTGCCCGCGGCTGCCTGGGTCTGGGCCTGTTTTTCCAGAGTAACCTTTTGTTTTTGTGACCGGTTAATAATGTAGGCCAGGCCGCCGCAACTGCCGGCCAACATCGTCAACGGTACGGGGGGCAGTTTGGCAAAAGCCAGCATAATCAGAAAAACTCCTGCTACGATGAGGGCCTTAGGTTTTGAAGTCAACTGCTGGATGATTTCGTCGCCCAGATTGGTTTTCGAGGTTGAGCGGGTAACAATCAGGCCGGCTGAGATTGAAATGATAAAGGCCGGAATCTGACTTACCAGGCCGTCGCCTATGGTCAGGGTGGTAAAAACCTGGAAACAACGGGACAACGGCATGTCGTACTGAAAAATTCCAATTGCCAATCCGCCAGTAATGTTAACCAGCGTAATGATAATGCCCGCGATGGCGTCGCCGCGGACAAATTTACTGGCACCGTCCATAGCTCCGTAAAAGTCAGCTTCGCGGGAGATGTCTTCGCGGCGGCGGCGGGCCTCTCCTTCATTGATCAGTCCGGCGTTGAGGTCGGCGTCGATAGCCATTTGTTTGCCCGGCATGCCGTCCAAAGTAAATCGGGCTGCCACTTCACTGATCCGAGTGGTGCCTTTGGTGATAACAACGAACTGGATAACGATCAGGATAATAAAGATTATCAAGCCAACCGCCAGCGAACCACCCGCTACAAAATTCCCAAAAGCCTGGATCACCTGCCCCGCCGCGGCGGTTTCGGCGCCTTGCTGACTTTGACCGGCAGTAAGAATCAGCCGGGTGGTAGCGCAGTTCAGCACCAGCCGGAACAAAGTCGCCGCCAGCAGCAGCGATGGAAACGATGAGAGCTCCAGCGGGTGGGTGACAAAGATCGTGGTTACCAGAATAATCGTGGCAAAAGCAAGATTGCCCGCCAGCATGAAATCCATCAGCCAGGCCGGCAGCGGAATCAGCATCACGAAAATCAGCGATACCGCCGCGATGGGAAGGATCAACTCGCGATAACCGATAATTTTCGCCAGTAATCCATCTCGGGTTGTTGCAGTTGCCGTCGCCATTAATCTTTACCTTGTGGTCATCCTTTCCTTTTGCTATTTTTAGCTTATTGTCAGTTACATCTTTTCATTTTTGCCCGCTTAGCCGGTAGCTACCCGGCGATATCCCTTGCCGGCCAACTCAAAAATATAGGCCAGCACTTCAGCGACCGCCTTGTAAAGTTCCGGCGGGATAAAGTCACCAATTTCGCAGGATTTATATATAGCCTGCGCCAGCGGTTTTCTTTCGACGATGGGCACGCCGTTTTCGTTGGCAATCTGACGGATGCGTTGAGCCATGTAGCCGGCACCTTTGGCGACAACTTTGGGGGCGTGCATGCTGTCGTTATCGTATTTCAAAGCGATTGCCAGTTCGGTCGGGTTGGTTACGATAACGTCAGCATGAGGAACCGCCTGAGACATTCGGGCGGCGGCCAGTTGCCGGGCGACATTGAGTCGCCTTTGCCGCATCATCGGATCACCTTCCATACGTTTGAGCTCTTCCTTGACTTCCTGTTTGGACATTCTCAGGTCCATCCAAAGCTGCCTTTTTTGAACGGCGAAATCGATCAACGCCAAAATCACCAGCACCGCCACCATCCGCAACCCCAGAATAAAGACCAGTTCCATAGCGTGCCCAGCCACTTCAACAAAGCTGCTGCCCGGCAAACCCACCAGTTGAGGCAGGAATGATTTGATGGTAAAATAAGCCACCGTCGCGATGATGCCGACTTTAGATAAATTGGTTATCAACTTGATTGCCGTCCTCTTGGAAAACAGACGGGCCAGTCCCTTAAGGGGTGATATCTTTTCCAGCGACGGCGTGACAGGCT
>DAOWAK010000152.1 GCA_030634605.1 Sedimentisphaerales bacterium | reverse complement strand
GGATTTGCAGAGTTATCAGCGTCAATCAGCGTTAATCGGCGGTTCCAAAAGGGTTTATGTAAATTTCGTACCGCAGATCAGCCGAACCATTTGTGCGACAGCCCTTTTTCAAAAATCGCCAAAAACTCGAAAAACCGGTAATTTTGCCCCAACTTTCGTGAAAAAACCGTCAAAACACTGCCATTTGCGCCCATGTTTTCGTACTCAAATTGATCTTTTCGCGCTTTTGCCACGCTTTTAGCCTGCTTTGAGCGCCGCGCTTTCGGCCTCATAATGGACACCCCAACACCATTAATGCTACCAGTTTTGCAGCGATTTTAAGATATGAAAATATAGACTTACGTACCCCGCCGGGATCACGGTGAGTGAACCATTTTCGAGACAAATTGCATCATCCGCGGTCGGCTAAATCCCCAAATGGGCTTTGGATTTCCTGCTACTCGGCCGCAGATTTACATCATCAAGCTCGATAATCTCCGTACCTGACCGCTCAGCCCGGCTCGCCGGGGCTGTCTGACCCAGATGCTGCTCCAGAAGCATATCTTCCAGATCCGCCGCCCGATTTTCCTGCCCCAATCGTTCCATAAACTCCGTAGCCACAAGCATTCGCCGCTCTGCCAACTGCCTGATCGGCTCAAACCGAAAACTCTCATGCAGCCGTGCTACCCAGTAATCGTAGTCGATTTTCCGCTTCCAGCTGGCCAACGCCTCGGACGCCCCCCGGCCATGCACTACATACCGCCGAAACTCGTTAAAAATCCCCATCGCCCCCATATCTTCCAGGTTCCGGGCGTCGGAAAGGATCATCGCCTCCACCAGCCGGGTACTGCGGCTGCCGGATTCCATTATGATGCTGCAAACCCGCTCCATCTGCCGAGGATTCAGAACCTCCGTCAGCTTCTCCTGCACCACCTGGGTTGAAAAATCCCGCATATCAGCGTCCGTAAGGTCCGCCAGCACCATCCGCGCGGATTTATCCTCCTGGTTGGCATACCGGGCAAAACCCGCGTCCCTGAACAACGCAGCAACGTTGAGGCATTCATTGTCGATCTGCACACAGCGAACCTCGTTCAGCTGGGCAATGCTGCCGCAATGGCGCAATACCCTGGCTGAGCGGTCAATAAGGTATCGATCCGGGGTGCCTTCTTTGATGGTGGGAACCGAAAGGGCTTGCTCGGCAATTTCTTTTACCAGATGAAAATCGAACATTGCTGCCTCCATACTGTTTAACTTCGTTTGTGTCCTGAAAATCGTCACTGCTGCCGGAAGTTTTGATGCAAAAACCGCGATAATTGGCGTTAAACGCCGGAAACTGAACTCACCGGGAGCATCTCAGATAGCTCTGCGTTGCATTTTTATCGGTTGATTTGGAGGATTTTCCTGAATTCTCACTGATTTTTCATCAAAGCCGGCGGTAACAGCAGTCGCGTTGAACCGGGGTAAAGCCCGCGTCGGTAATCAATTGCCGCAACTGGGTAAGTTCCATCCGGTAGCTGGTCCCGGCGGCGGAGACGACGTTTTCCTCCATCATCAGCGAACCAAGGTCATTGCAGCCAATCAAGAGGCTTAGTTGGCCGATTTTCGGGCCCTGGGTCACCCAGGAAGCCTGGATATTGTCGAAGTTATCCAGGTAAATCCGCGCCAAGGCTGTCATTTTCAACTGTTCGTAAGCCCCGGCGGTCTTGAAATCAGAATGGTTTTTTGAATCTGATTGCTGTTGTAAACGTTGTCCGAGTCGGGTGTTACCGCTCTGGAAAGGCCAACAGGTAAAAGCGGTGAAACAGCCGGCGTCAGGATTGCTCTGCTTCAGGTTGAGTGATTCATTCTGCAGTTTACGCAGTTGATCGAGGTGTTCGATGCGTTCGGCGGGGGTTTCGACGTGGCCGAACATCATGGTGGCGGTGGTGCTGATGCCCATCTGATGGGCCCGACGCATGACGTCCAGCCATTGATCAGCTGAGCATTTGCCCGGCGAAATGATTTTTCGCACCCGATCGACCAGAATCTCCGCCCCGCCTCCGGGGATGGTGTCCAGCCCGGCCTGACGGAGTCTGTCGAGCACTGCTTCGAGTGTTATTTCATGCCGATCAGCCAGAAAGAGCAGCTCCGGCGGTGAAAAGCCGTGCACGTGCAATTTGGGGAAACGGGCTTTGAGGGCCTGGAGGAGATTTTCGTACCAGGGCAGGTCCAGATCGGGATTCATGCCGCCCTGGAGCAGAATCTGATTGCCGCCGAGCTGAACCAGAGGTTCGATCCGCTCGGCGATGGCCTGCTCATCCAGAACGTAACCCTGCGAATTCCCCGGAGATACGCTGAACGCGCAAAACGAACAGCGGCATTGGCAGACATTAGTGTAATTGATGTTGCGTTCAATTACGTAAGTTCGCTCCTGATCGCCGTGGCGTTGGCGGCAAATCTGCCCGGCCTGGCCGGCAAGTTCACAGAATGAATCGCTCTGGTAGAGCTGTAGGGCTTGTTGTGAGGTTATTCGTTGTTGCTGCATGAAAATTTGATCTCAGGTTGATAGAAAGTCAGCGGCCGCAGAAGCGGTTGAACAGCCGTTTCGTCAGCCAATTGATAAAACTTTTCCAGGCCGGCCTGTTCGCCGGGGCCAAAATCAAAGCAGAGGTTTTCAGTTAGATAACTAAGCGCTAATTGCTCGTCGAAGCCGTGCTGATCGGAGGTCTGCTGGATTATCTGCTGCAGATTCGCCCGGCCCTGCTGAGCGGCGTGGGTAAGAATCTTTACTAATTCTGCCGCCGCCGGGCGGGTGTCGGCGTGCATGGCCCAGAAAGCGTAAACAAAAGGCCGACCGGTCAGTTCCTTCCAGGCCTGGCCGAGATCGAGCTGACAGGGATATTCATGGAGGTGGGGCAGCACCTTATCACCGATGAGCAGAATTGAGTTTTCGGTTGGGGAGAATTTTTCGAGCGGCTGGACGCGGAGGTTTTTTCCAAAGCGCTTGTTCCAGATAATCCGGGCCAGGGCAATCGAAGTGTGGGAATCGGTATCACAGGCCAGAGTATCGATCTGCTCAAGAGGTTGGCGTGAAAACACTCTAACGGTCAGCACGGGCCCGTCGGAAGCGATGGCGGAAACGGGCAGGATGAGCCAATCGCGACCGGGCTGCTGGTAATCTATGCTGGGCACCAGGGCGACATCGATTCGGCGGCTGTCCAATTCTTCGGCCAGAGCAGCGGGTGCGAAGCGCTGTAATTTAACCTGCGGATGGTCATTCAGGTTGAAAATGAGGGGTTCGGCATTAAAATAGCTGACCGCGCCAACTCGCCAGGGCGGGTTTGAGTTGGCTGATTGATTTTGGGTAATTTCTTCTTTTTGACTCATGGGAGGATTATAAACAGCGATTTGATTAATGGCAAGATGAACGAACATGCTGCCTAAACAGCCATCGCAAAAATATACTGGTAAAATGGTTTTTACTGCCTTAGAATGTGGTTTTGTCGTTTAACACAATAAGACGAGTTCAGAAAGACCTATGAATAAGAAAATTGCCGAGAATCTCAATCGTATCAAAGGGGAAGTTGCCGAGGCGTGTTCGCGTAACCGACGTGATCCGTCTGAAGTTCGCATTATCGCGGTTACCAAAACCGTCGAGGTTGACACTATTCGGGCATTGCTGGAAATTGGCCATTGTCAGGTAGGTGAAAGCCGCGTTCAGGAACTGATCCAGCGTAGCGCGATGATTGAAGAATCCATCAGTCGCCGTGAGGGACTTACTGAGCAGCGGCCGGAAACGCCGGCGTCGAGGCCGAGCTGGCACATGATCGGGCATCTGCAGCGGAACAAGGTTAAGCAGTTGCTGCCGATTGTGGATTATATTCATTCGGTGGATTCTTTGCGACTGGCGGAGGAGATTAACACTAACGTTGCCAAGCTGGGGCTGGTTAAGAAGGTTAAAATTTTTCTGCAGGTTAACACCAGCAAAGAAAAACAGAAATATGGTTTGGCGGTTGGGGCGGTTAGGGCGCTGGCGGAGCAGATTCGTACGCTGCCTAACCTGGAAATGGTGGGGCTGATGGCGATGGCGCCGCTGACAGAGGATCAGGAGTTGAGCCGCTTTTGTTTTGGACGATGTCGAGAGATTTTCGAGGAGCTGCGCGGCGAGAAGATTTGCGGTCCGGC
This sequence comes from Sedimentisphaerales bacterium, assembly GCA_030634605.1. Classification (GTDB taxonomy): domain Bacteria; phylum Planctomycetota; class Phycisphaerae; order Sedimentisphaerales; family SM23-30; genus JAFGSR01. Next base: position 372 of record DAOWAK010000152.1, on the reverse strand, counting down.
TTTTAATCATCTTTCCATGGGCATGAGCCAGGACTACATCACGGCGGTCGAAGAAGGGGCCACCATGATCCGCGTGGGCACGGCGCTGTTTGAATAAGCCTCATCAAATGAAACCTCCGATCCTGATCCAATGTTAGAATTGGAAATCATTTTGATACTGGAGGATTTCATATCATAGCCGAAACAAGCAATCTATACCGTTCCCAGATGAAAAAGCCATGTTGTTCAATTTGTAAATCTAAGCTTGTCCTCGACCCGATCGGGGAGGCTAAATAAACCGCGAGGGTGACAAGGTTACCCACCTACCGTGCTAAGAAGAATTTTTGCCACAGAAGACACAGAGGGCTCAGAGAAATTAAGAATTCTTGACAG
>DAOWAK010000125.1 GCA_030634605.1 Sedimentisphaerales bacterium | reverse complement strand
CTACTACCTTGGACCCCGCGCCCCAAAACGCCAGTGCCAAGGGTAACCCGACATAACCCATCCCCACGATACCTATAATTTCCTGTCGCTTTTTGGTTGCCTGGCTGCGTTTGGCCATGTTGTTCTCCTGAATATCTCGTCTGGGCAAAATTATTCTGTGATTAATTTTTAATTTCTATCTTGCTCAGGATGTCTTCTCAGAATCCACATCCTGATCCGCAATCCCTTCCGGAAGCGAAGCTGATGCCGTTTCCCGGTGGCCGACGTAATCATAATAAGTTTCGTAACTCTTGCGGAAATAACCACCCTTTTGCGGCCGAACACAATTCAACACCACTCCCATAATCTGAACTTTGTCAGTTCTCAACTCACGAATCAAACGCTGCACGATTCCGCGAGAAGTATCGCCGGCATGTACTACGATAATGGTACCATCGGTCCAGTCCGCCAATATTCGCGCGTCGGAAACCACCAGCGCCGGCGGCCCATCGATAATAACATGATCGTAATAACCCTTTTGGCTTTCCAGAAAAACTTTCATCCGGTCACTATTGAGCAGCCCGGACGGATTGGGAGGCTCCGGACCGGCATCCATAACATCAAGCCCTTCAATTTCTGTTTTGCGAATAACCTCTGCCGCAGGTGTTTGACCGACGAGAATATTGCTTAAACCTCGCGGCGCGCCCTCTTGAGCAAACAAACGATTTATTGCTGACTTGCGGAAATTCGCGTCAACTACTAATACACGTTTACCCTCAACCGCCAGGGTAATCGCCAAATTTACCGCAGTGGAAGTTTTTCCGCATTTGGCAGAACAACTGGTTACCAGCAAAGTACGCATGTTTTCCGCAGGCGCGGAATAGTAAAGATTGGTTCTGATTTGACGGAAGGACTCACTCATCATAGCATGAGGATGAATATAAGCTATCTTGGCAATTTCAACTTCATCACTATCTAATTCGTCATATTCCGGCACCATCCCCAGCATCGGAACATGCAGATGCTTAACAATATCGCTGGGAGTTTTAATCGAATCGTCCAGGAATTCCAGCAGAAATACCAGACCCAACGATAACATGATACCCAAAAATATGCCGCCGGGAATAAACATTGAATAACGGGGAAAACTGATAAAACGCGGTTTGGTACCCAGGCTTTCAACCACGGCTTCCAACCTAGGATTATCATACTTCAACTTATAACTGTTAATCCGCTCTTCAAACCTTTCCGCACGCTGCTGCATATCCTCAATTTCTGCCTGCAACTGAATATATTCCACCCTACTTCTATCTACTTTGCTTTGCCGCGACAAAAGTACTTCGTGCTGAGAAACAACTCTTTCATACTCTGCCTGGAGGGATGCAATATCCCTTTCCAGCATAGTTTGCTCGGCATTGGAATACTGCTGTTGTAACTGCAACTCACGTTGACGAATCTGCTCACTAATACTATCCATTAATGTGCGGGTCTTCTGAACCTCCTGATGCTCAGGCCCCAAACGATCCAGCAAGCCGTCAAGATGAGTCTGAAAAGACATCAATTGCGCCTGATGACGCAATATTGTTGGATCATTATTGATCGCCGCCTGAACCGCCCCGGAAATCCCATTAGCCCGAACATCTTCCTGCAAGTCCTCCCAATCAAGCGAAGCTTTTTTTATCTGAGCTTCAAGGGTGAGCTTTTCGATCATAATCGCCCTCAACTCCTCCATCACCATGCCCCCGCCGCCCCTTTCGAGACCTCCGGGAACTTTGGCCAGCTCTCTTAATGTTGTTAATTTGCCTTTTCTCAACATAATTACCGAATCAAGTTTTTTCTTTTCTTTATTTAATGCCGCCAGTTTTTCCCCGGCATCACCTTCGGCTCGATCTTTCATTATCTGGCGAAACTGCTCCAGTATCTCGTCCAGAATACCTTTGGCTTCAACTTCGCTGTTGGCCCGCATAAAGACTTGAACAAATTGGGTGTTCCGACCGGGACTCGCCGAAAACGCCTTACTCAGGTCACGTAATATCTCCGTCGGCTTGTCCTGCCTCTGCTTGTACCAGTTTGTACTTTTAACTTTGTAGCGTTTGGACAAAACCTGCCCCAGAAAATATTCACTACTCAAAAACATCGCCTGGTTCTGAGTTTGCAGCGATATAATATCCGATCGCATAGCCGGAGTTACCCCCAGCAGAATATTTTCCTGACCGGGCATATTGCAGCGAATCAAGCCTGTAGATGTGTATTGCGGATTAGTACGCCGCCAGAAAAAACAACCTGCCGAAAATATAGCAGCCATCAAGCCCGTCAAAATAATAATCAACCACATCCGACGACGAAGCATCCCGACTACTTCTCGAAACGTAAATGTAGTAGCCGCCGCCGCTGCTGCCGGCGAGGCTTTCCGAACCATCAACTTATCCATTCCCGGTGGTAATGCCATCTGTCTGCTCACGTTTATTTCCTCATCTTAATCTGGTATTGCAAAACCCCATTAGCAGTAACAAATACCGTTAAAACTCCTGCTACTGCTCGGTGTTAAGCAATTCAATCGCCGCCGTTATTTGTTTACGCAACGAAGATTCGTCTTCGCTGAAGTAACCTAAAGTCATTTGCCTCGAAGCTTCCTCGTATTGTTCCATCGCCTGATTCTTATGCCCCTGCCCGGCAAGCCCCTGCCCCAGACGAAGCAAAAATTCCGACCGCACCTCCCGGCCTTGACGCTGAAGCTCCTGAATCGCCTGACGGGCAACCAGCACCGCCTGGTCATAATCTTTGTTGCCCAGCAGCACAATGACATACGTGTCCATTACGTCTGGATCATCTTTAGCCAGACGGTAGGCTTTTTCCGCCATCTCAACAGCTTCCTCTTCGTGTCCACCAAGACGAAACAAGGTGTAAGCCAAATTGTTAAGCAACTGCATATTATCCGGAGTTTTTTCCAGCAATCGCCGGTAACAGGCAACCGATTTTCCCTGCTGCCCCGTCAACTCGTATGCAACCGTCAACTGCTGATCAATAGTATAATAATATTTTTCCGTAGCCTTTGCTCGAACCGCTAATAATTCATCAATCTGCTTTTGACGGTCGCCCTGACCCATATACAGATTCGCCAATACTAAACGCATTATCACCCAATCCGGACGCTCGCTAAGCTTCTGGTTGCACCAGTTAACCATCTGAACCGAATCAGCAACTTTTCCCGCCCTACTCACCACAAATGTGCCGACACTGACATCCTCCCCTACCAACGCCAAAGCCTGCTCATATACCAAAAGGGCTTGCGGCTTCTGAGCCAAAGCATAAAGGACTTCAGATTTCTTGACCAACATAATAATATCTTTGGAATTCATCCCCAGACCCTGATTCGCTAACGACAAAGCCTGCTTATACCCGACCTCACCTCCGGCACGCATTAATATATTTATAAAACTGACAATAACTTTACGCTTCCCGGTTTTCTGCTCGTCGGCAAGCTTCGATGCTTCATTCATGTGCTCCAAAGCTTCTCGATAAAAACTGTTTGCTTTTCGACTAAATCCTCTGGCACGCTGTTCATCGGCCTGACGGGCCAAAGCCTCGGCAGCTTCAACATATATCATCATATTTTTAGGATACATTTCTATCGTATCCGCATAAACTCGTCCCAACTCATCCATCCGCTTATCCGACCACAAAAATCGAATCAAACGCTTGCGCAGCTCTGCTGCTCCGGGTTCCTGCTTAAGCCCCGCTTCCAATTCAGCTATGGCGACATCACGATTACCCTGGGACCAGTAAACCAAAGAAAGCATCAAGCGCCCCTGGTTACTGTCGGCGGGAAGGTTCGCACGCATTTCCCTGATACAATCCTCTGCCTCGGTTAACTTTTTATCATAATACAAGGCTTCCGCTTTCGCTAAAACTGCCCTGATATCCCCCGGATCACTCTCCAGCACCTGATCAGCATATTCCACCGCCTTGGCGTAATTCGTCCGCAAACGCTCCCATTGGCTTCGCAACAACAAGGAAAATTTATTTTTCGAGTATTTAACTTCCATCTCATCCAGCATCTGCTCCGCCTTTTCCAGACTCTTCGTCTGCAGCAACATTTCTATCTCACGCCAGATAAGCATCTCGACCGGTTCGTGCTCCGAGCGATATTTACTCAATAACTCAATACTTTTTTCCTGATTGCCGGTTTTAACATAAACCTCCGCTAACATACCTACCGCCTGAGAATTACCCGGTTCCTCCTCAATCGCCTCCTGCAAATACCGCTCGGCAGTCTCATATAGATTATTTTCATAATATAAATTCGCCAACTTCAAACGGGCCTGCTGCTGCTGCTCACCGCTCTGGCTTTCATACTCACTCAACAACATCTGCTCAACATCGCCCCTTCGTCCGATTTCCTTCAAAAAATCCCGGTGGGCCTGCGCCAGCATCTGAGAACCGGGATTCTTCGCCAAAGCCTCTTTGTAAACCCCTTCCACCTCGACATAAAGCTGCTGCTGCTTCGTATCATCCGAGACAATTTGGGCATATTGATATATCACATCCGCCAATGCCCGCCAATTCATTTCATCAGCAGGATTATTCTCGATTAATGCCCGACAACTATTAATCGTTAAATCATGTACCTTCCGAAAATAATCCATCAATCGGGCACGCCCCTCTTCGCTCAGGCCCTGCTGCCGCTCCTCAAAATCACTCATGCGGAAGGCCAATAATTTCGGGTAATATACTACACGCAATTTCAATAAAGTCTCATGCCGGGGATTAATCTGGGCAACCCTGTCCAGCAGTTGCACCAGTTCAATCACTCGCTGCTCCGAAAGATTCTCGATCCCCGCCCGCAAATTGCGATAATGCAGTTGACCAATCAGCAACAAACTGCCCCGCAAATTGCACCTGTCCTGCTGAACCGCTTTTTGAGCATATTCCAAAGCTTCGTCATAGCGCTGCAACTTGAAACACGCCTGGGCAATTGCAATATGAATATTCACCGATAATGGATTTTCCTGAAGGTAAACATCCATGCGATCGATGGCATCCGACCACAAATTCTGCGACTCCTCACGAAGACGACTCGCCTCCACACTATTGCCGGCTTTTTCCATCTCCTCTGCTAACGCCTCACTCGCTATTGCGCGCACAGTTTTCAAATCTCCCTCAAACAGTTGCGCTTCAGACCTACTTATCCTACCCGCTTCCCCTATCAACTCCTGCGCTTTGCTCCAATCCTTCTGCTTCAAAATCACGCCAAATAAACCCCGCAACGCCGCACCATCATCCTGACTGTAGGACCGGGCCTGAGAAAACTG
>DAOWAK010000065.1 GCA_030634605.1 Sedimentisphaerales bacterium | reverse complement strand
TACTAGTACCTGTTGCGGAAAGACTGTCACCCCCGCGAAAGCGGGGGTCCAGTGGCCCGAAACAGCGGTTTTGTGCAATATTCTGGATTCCCGCTTGCGCGGGAATGACAAATAAACGTTTTCCGCAACAGGAACTAACTACGGATTTAGAGCAATTTAATTTTTCGTGCTCGCTTTAAGCCGGTTGCGGCTTTGGCTGGCGGCATCAGATTTACTCGCAATATTTTAATATTGCTGCGTAATCTTCTTTGCCAGCCTCGTCCTCACGAGGGCCTAAAGACGAGCAGGAAATATTAAAGTGCTCTAATGGCAAACTATGGAGAGCGATATTTTTGAAAGCTAAAGCGAAAATTTCTGTGGTGATACCGGTCTTTAGAGAGAGTGAGAACGTGGAGCCGTTGGTGGAAGCGTTATCGGAAGTGATATCTCAGTCGGAGTGGGATTATGAAGTTCTGATAGTGGACGACGGTAGCACGGACAATACGGTGGAGAAGTTTCTGGGGCTGCAGGGGAGCAATGGGTTTTTGCGGATTATTCAGTTTCGGCGGAATTTTGGTCAGACGGCGGCGATGGCGGCGGGCTTTGACCATGCCCGCGGTGATATAATTGTGCCGATGGATGGCGATTTGCAGAACGATCCGGCGGATATTCCGAAGTTGGTTGCGAAGCTGGAAGAGGGGTACGATGTGGTGAGCGGCTGGCGGCGGGATCGCAAGGATACTCTGTTGACGCGGAAGCTGCCGTCCTGGATTGCCAATTACGTTATTGGGGTGATGACGAGTGTTAAGCTGCATGACTACGGCTGCTCGCTGAAGGCTTATCGGCGAGAGATTATTGAGAATCTGAATCTGTATGGCGAGATGCATCGGTTTATTCCGGCGTTGGCATTTTGGTCTGGTGCGCGGGTAACGGAGATGGAGGTGAATCATCGGCCCCGGCTGCGGGGGCAGACGAAATATGGATTGAGTCGGACGCTGAAAGTGATTCTGGATTTGGTGACGGTGAAATTTTTGGGGAAATTCAGTACCAAACCGATTCATGTTTTTGGTGGGTTCGGGGTGTTGAGTTTTTTAGGGGCGATTATAAGCGGGCTGATAGTGCTGTATCAGAAGTTTATCCATATTCAGCATTTGGCTATGAATAAGAATCCGTTACTGACCCTGACGATGCTGTTGATAATTATGAGTGTACAGTTTCTTTTGATGGGATTGCTGGCGGAAATGGTGTGCCGGACCTATCATGAATCTCAGAATAAGCCGACGTATATAATTCGGGAGATTTTTGAGCCTGACGGGGCGGGTGAGGATTCTGAATTATCGGGGTAGCTAGATAAAGTAAGCGTTCACGCATCTGAATGATCATTTATTTAATGACGAATTACGAAACCAGAATGCCGAATCAATGACGAATAACGAATGACGAACAGGAGTGGAGAAACAGGTCGGTTAACAGTTACGATTTTGGATAGTGCCGGCGATAAGGGATGAGCTGTTGGTTAAGCGTGGTAGAAAAGTACACAAGGCTTCGTCGAGAACCGGTCGGTCGGCGGGGTCGGCGGGTGATATGCGTAGGCCGTTGGCTGGCGGGGCAAGTCGTTGGTCAGCGACAAAGGTGATTGGGCTGGTGGTGGTTTTGTTGTCGCTGGTGCCGGCGGTGGTTCCGTTTGTGATGGGCAAATATGTGGAGTTCAATTCGCCCGGGCCGTTTGACAGCAGTGCATATGTGTATTCGGCGTATCATATTCTGGAGGGGGCCCAGATAGGTGTGGAGGAAAAAACCAGTGCGCAGATTGGCACGCTGCTGGTGAATATGTTGGGGGTGGGACTGTTTGGATTTTCAGAATTTGGTCCCAAGCTGATACAGATGTTGCTGCAGGGCGGGGCGTTGTTGTTTATGTACTTTACGGTGCGGCGGCTGTACGGGGCGTTAGCAGGGGGGGTGTCGGTGTTTTTGGCGGCGTTGTATCTGTCGTCGCCGATAATTGCCAAGTTCGGCAATGTCAAGGAGCAGTACATGATCGCCATTATGATGATGGGGATGTGCTGTTTTGTGTTTCGTCAGCTTGGGGGGCGATGGTGGTGGGCGGTCCTGGCGGGAGCGTTGGCGGCGTGGGCACCGTTGTTTAAGGCGACGGGTGTTTCGGCGGGAGTTGCGATAGGGGTGTTTTTGGTATTTCAGGGGATTTTCAGGCATCGGACCGTTAAGCGGGTGGGGATGGATATTGTGCTGCTGTTGACGGGGGCGGTGATCAGTGTGGCCCCGATCAATATCTGGATGGCGGCGGCGGATGTGCGTATGCAGCGGCCTTATTATTTTGTCTGGAAAGTAATTTTGCCGGCCAAGAAGCCGAGAGTGGCAGCGAAGCCATCGGCGAAAAGTGATACAGCGGTGCCGGCAGCGGCGGAAAAGAGCGATATAGGGAAGCCGCCAAGCGAATCGGTGGCGGCCGGTGAGAAAAGTAAAAGTTATGTGGCGCGCAGCCGAGAGTTGGCGGGATTTTGGCGGCAGTTTCCGACGGTGATGCGATTTTATGGGGTGCTGATATTGCCGATCAGTCTGGCAATGGGTGCGATAGTGGCACGAATTGTCAAGCTGATTGGTTGTTTTATGAGGCGGTCGGGTAAGTCCGAGGCAAAGCAGGCATCAGAGGGTGAGCCTGTGCCGGCAAAGGGTGAAGTTGCTGAGCAAGCAGGTGGCGGTGTGGATCGATTTGTGTTGCTGTTTGGTCTCTGGTGGATTCTGGATATGGCGTTGGTGTGGGTCAGTCCGCGGAGCTACGAGCAGTATTATTTGCCGTTGACGGCTTCGGGTGCGATGCTGGGTGCTTATGTGATTGGTCTTTATGCGAAGCGGTTAAAACTTTCGGCGAACAAGATGCCGTGGCTGGTGGGGGGCGGGATTGGATTGATTTGCATGGCGGTGATGTGCGGTCATGTTTTTGGCGGCATTCAAAAGAGCGCTCACACCGGCAACGATTACGGCGAGAAAAGATACGGTTTGTTTGAGAAATGTAAGGAAGCCGGGAATCGTGGTCAGAGTAGTGCAGTGTGGGAGCGGGTAGCTGATATTGTTAAGGATAGAACCGGTCCGGATGATAAGATATATGTTTGGGGATGGTATCCGGGGATATATGTTCGTTCGCAGCGGTTGAGTTCAGTGCCGAAGGCTTTTGAGAGTGAGATGCATGTGACGGAGCCGAAGAGGCTAAGTGAGCAGATGCGTCGTTTGGTGGATGCGCTGAAACTGGATACGCCGAAATATATTGTTGATTCGCAGAAACCGCATTTCCCGCATAATCAGCATCCGGTTTTTGATTTGTGGCCTCGTTGGAAGGATCGGGAGCGGGGAGTGTTCGATTTACGGCCGTCGGTGCGGAGTAAGTTGACCAGTTATGTGAGTCTGGAGGAGTTGTCACGATTTGGGCCGCTGTTGAATAAATATGTCGAGCAGTATTGCATTAACTATATGACTAATAAGGATCGTCAGGGTGGCCCGCTGGATAAGGAAAAGGCGAAGCGGTTGGCGGCGGATGAAGTTGCCCGGCATGAAGCGATGGGGGTTTTGCGGGAATATGTGATGAAGAATTACCGGCCGATCGAGCCGGACAAATCGGCGGATTGGCCGATGCACGTTTTTGAATACCAGGGTTCGTTGAGTGAATGATGATAGATCGCTGTGGATTTTGGCGGTTTTTTCAATTCTGATATGATGATTTTATGAAGATATTGACGTTAAATCATGAATTTCCGCCGGTGGGCGGCGGGGCCAGTCCGGTGAGCTTTGAGTTGTGCCGTCATTTGGTGCAGTTGGGTCATCAGGTGGATGTGGTGACGATGGGATTTGGCGGATTGCCGGGGCGGGAAGTGATTGACGGGGTGGTGGTTTATCGTACGCCGGCTTTGCGGAAGCAGGCGGATATCTGCCACACGCATGAAATGGCGACGTATCTGCCCGGAGCTTTGCCACGGGCGCTGGGGTTGGCGCGGCGGAATCGGTATGATATTATTCATTGTCATTTTCTGATTCCCGGTGGGCCGCTGGCGTATCTGGTGTCGCGGTGCTGTGGGATTCCGTTTGTGGTTACCTGTCACGGCAGTGATGTGCCGGGCTATAATCCGGAGCGGTTTGGGCGGGATCACAAGTTGATTGCGCCGGCGTGGCATTACCTGGTGCATCATGCGGGGATGTTGATTTCGCCGAGTGAGTCGTTGAAAGGATTAATCCTGTCACACAGTCAGCGGGCGCGGGTGCGGGTGGTGCCCAACGGTATCGATGTTCCTGAATATCAACAGGTGCCCAAGGCCAAGAGCATTTTGATGTGTTCGCGGATTCTGGCCCGTAAAGGATTTCAGTACGCCCTGGAAGCAATAAAGTCCATGGATATTGAGGGCTGGCAGGTGGACGTGATCGGAGAAGGGCCTTTTCTGGCGGAGTTGAAACGGATCGCGCAAGGTAGCCGAGTACCGGTGAAGTTCTGGGGGTGGTTGGACAGGGCGGATCGGCGGTTTGTTGAATTGTATGAGTCCAGTTCGATTTTTATTTTTACGTCGGAGGCGGAGAATTTTCCTACGGTGCTGCTGGAAGCGATGGCGGCGGGGGCGGCGATAATTACCAGCACGGCTGGGGGTTGTCCGGAGGTGGTGGGTGATGCAGCTTTGCTGGTTCCACCTCGGGACGCACAAGCCATTCAGGAGCAACTGGGCAAGCTGGTCGGTTCTATTGAGTTAAGGGAGAGTTTGGGTGCCAAGGCCGGCAGACGAGTTAAACAATTTGCCTGGAGCAATGTGGCCCGGCAGTATATCGATTGTTATCATGATATAATTCACCATTGAAATATTTATCTATGAGCGACGATAATCAAAATTCTGTTAGCGTTTGCTTTGTTATGCCGAAAGCATACCCGCTGTTCAATTCGGAAGTTGAAGCGGTATTTGGTGGTTCGGAGGTGGACCTTTATTACCTGGCGACGGAGTTGGCCAGGGATGAGGGTTTCCGGGTGTCGTTTGTGGTGGCGGATTATGGGCAGCTGGATATTGAAAAGCGTGAAAACGTTGAGTTGATTAAAAGTGTTAATTTTAATCGGAATTCGCTGTTGGGAGCTTTTGCAATATGGAAGGCACTGAAACGTGCTGACGCACAGATTTACATGATGAAGACGGCGTCTGCCGGCACACCGCTGGTGGCGAGGTTTTGTAAAAACAATAGTTGTAGATTTGTTTATCGAACAGCTCATCGCTATGAATGTGATGGTACTTATCTTAGACGTCATCGGTTTCTGGGAAAAGCTTTTACCTGGTCGCTACGTCAGGGGAGTGCGGTTTTTGCGCAGAATGGTGATGATGCGAGGTTACTTGAGGAAACTACAGGCGTGGAATCCAGGGTGATTCCCAATGGTCATCGTTTGCCGGGACAGGATGCTGCGCAGGGGAGAGAATCAATTTTGTGGGTGGGGCGAACAGCAGATTTTAAAAAACCAGAACTGTTTATTAAGCTGGCAAAGTTGTTTTCCAAAGAAAAATTTGTAATGATATGTCAGGAGGCGACGGGGGATAGCGGTTATGGCCAATTGCGTCGGGCGGCGGATGAGGTGGGGAATCTGAAGTTTTTGCCACGGGTGGGATTTCATGAGGTTGGAGGATATTTTCAGCGGGCGAAGGTGCTGGTCAATACCAGCGATTCGGAGGGATTTCCGAACACTTTTATTCAGGCCTGCGGGAGCGGGGCAGCGATACTATCGCTGAATGTGAATCCGGATAATTTTTTGGGGCGGTACAATTGTGGTCGATGTGTGGGTGGGGATTGGGAGTTGATGGTGAAGAAGCTGGGGGAGATGACTGAAGGTGCTTGGGCGGAAGAGTTGGGTCGAAATGGTCGGCGATATGCCGAGGAAAATCACGACATAACCAAAATTGTTGAGCAGTATAAAGAAATTTTCAGGAAACTGATCAAAAGCAAACAAGTCTAAATTCACGAGCCGGGCTTGATGAATGCTAGATGCCGGCGGTTTTTTTGAAAATCGAAGCTAACTGGCTGGCGACCAAATCAGCATTGTAGAATTTTTGCACTATCTGATGGCCGATTTTTCCCATTTCAATTTGCTGTGACCAGTTGTCATGCAGGTTTTTTAAGGCGTCGTACCAGGCGGCGTCCGATTCGGGGCCAAATCCGCAATTTCCTTTTTTGAGCACGTCGATATTCATGCCGACCGGGGAGGCGATTACGGGCAGTCCCACAGCCATGTACTGGAGCATCTTGAAGCTGCACTTACCTCGAGCCCATTTGTCGTCCGGCAGGGGCATGATTCCAACGGACATGGCATGAAGAGCGGTTGCTTCGTTGTCCGGGCTCCAGGGGATGAAGCGGACTTTTTCGGGCCGGAGCAAGGTATGCTTCCAGGGGTGGTTGGAGATCACCTGAATTTCGGCTCGTTCGTGATCGTCAAGAAACCGGCGTAGTGCGGGTTCGATTTGGCTGAGGTATTTGTAGTTGCAGGCCAGACCGGTCCATCCGATTATAAATTTTTCCGGTTCGGAGGATGGCGTCGGTCTGAGGGTGTAGCGGTCGAGGTCGATAGCGGTGGGCACAATGGAGATGTTTTTGCAGAATTTTTCGAAGTAATTAGCCAGGTAGGTGTTGCCGACGACCATGGCGTCCATGGCTTTGGCGATGCTTTTGGCGGCCCGGCGGCCGAAGGGCCAGTTGTTCCAGATGGCGTCATCGACGTCCAGCAATCTGGGGCGGGGGAGCAGGCGTTCGAATGTCTGGTAGCCCTGGACCAGTTCTTTGCCGAGCCAGAGAAGGTCGGCGTCGCGGCTGGAGAAAATGGCGGGAATGCGGGCGGCCATTTTGAAGGGGCTGGGCAGGCCGCAACTTTTTTCAAAAAAGGGAATGTGTTCCCGCACGGTTATTCCCTGTTGAGAGAGCCGGCCTGAGTATTGCCTCAGGCGAAAT
>DAOWAK010000103.1 GCA_030634605.1 Sedimentisphaerales bacterium | reverse complement strand
CGTCACGTTCGCCATTGGTACGTTTTTTGGCGATGTAACTGGCCCGGCCCAGATAATCATCGTAATCGTTACCGATATTTTCCAGCCGCTCGAAATCGCGTTTTTTGCTGTCATCCTGGCCGATTAGCAGTGTACGTTCACCCTCGGGAATTTCTTGAGATGTCTGTTCGTCCACCGGTGGCGGGCTGTCAAAATCTGCGGGAAGCTCTTCCTCCAGCACCGGATTGGTGAGCATTTCCTGCTCGATACGCTCCTGCAGGGCCAGCAGCGGAAGCTGAAGGATTTCCATGGACTGGATCATCCGCGGGGCCAGCACCATACGCTGTTCCACTCGCATCTGTTGCGAAATATCCATCCTCATTGGTTCAACCTCTTAATTTATCCAGCTTAGCGACGTCTTTTGCAGATCAGCTACCGATTACGTCGGCTTTTTCTTTATCGACCGACCGGTTCGGCCAGTTTGGTTTAAAATTGTAAAATCCGCTTTTTCAGTGCTTTAAGCCATGTTCCGGACCGACCAGCAGAGTGTTAGTGGACTTTCATGCCGACTTGATTTCGACAAAATTATTCATTATTCCAGCGTTGTTCTGCCGCGAATCGCGTCAGACAAAATGCTTTTGTTGGCGAATTCAATGCTGCCACCGGATGGCAGTCCTCGGGCCAGTCGCGACACTTTAACTGAAGCCTCGCTCAGCAGCGAACTGATATACAATGCGGTGCCGTCACCTTCCATGTTCGGATTAGTCGCCAGAATCACTTCCTGGACCTTACCGGTTTCAACTCTCTTTATTAACTGGTCGATAGTAAGGCTGTCCGGAGTAAAACCTTCCAGCGGAGCCAGTCTGCCCAGTAGCACATGATAAACCCAGTTGCACAAACCGGTTCCTTCCAGGCTGATCAGGTCGCCCGGCTGCTCCACTACACAAATAACGGACCGGTCGCGGCGTTCGTTACGACAGATGTCGCACAAATCCTGTTCGCTTAAATTAAAGCATTGTTTGCAGTTGCGTATCTGAGACTTGACCGCCTGGATAGCTTCCGACAGTGCCAAAGCGTCTTCGGGCGATTGTTGCAAAATAAAATAAGCCAGACGTTCAGCTGTTCGCGGCCCGATTCCGGGCAGTCTGGCGAACTGCTTCATTAATCGCTCCATACTTTCGGTATGCGTCTGACTCATCCGAGCATCTTACCTATTTGATCCAGCCCCGGAATATTAAGCCCGCCGGTTAACTCCTGCATTTGCTCACGCATCTCTTCCTGGCTTTTAGTAACCGCGGCGTTGATGGCGGCTTTTATCAGGTCCTCCATCATCTCCAGGTCGTTGACATCTACCACATTCGGGTCGATTTTAATTTCCAAAAGCTCGCCTTTGCCGTTAACTTTTGCTGTAACCATCCCGCCGCCGCTGGAAGCTTCCACTATGCGTTGGGCAGCCTCTTCCTGGACCCGCTGCAGATTGGCCTGGATATCCTTGAATTGACCAAACATTTTCGTCAAGTCGCCAAATCCCATCATTTTGAAAAACCTCGCTTGATTTTAATTGTAGTCGATTATCTTGTTACGTTTAACAAACAGTTTATGTTATTTTTTATTCGACCCGGTCAATTCGAACCATCTTGCCGCCTAAGATTGTTTGGACCTTTCTTACCTTCGGGTCCGACATGGCGGTGTTGATTTCTTTTTGACTGGGTTTGGAACCGGCCGATTTTCTGGAACCGCTTGCTTGCCCGCTACTTAAAACCGTTGATGATTGAGTAACTTCCAGTTTTATGTTAACCGAAAGTATTTTCCCAAGCACCTGCTCGATTTCATTAATAACCATCGGCTGGCCCAGCAGGAACCGCCCCATCCCTTCGTCGCGGTTGAAAACCAGCGACAATTTCCCATCGGCCCACTCGGCCGGCTGGGCGGGCCTGAGGTAGGCTTCCAGGTTTTTGGCGCCGTGACGGACAACCTCAGCCAGAATATCAGGCCATTTTTTCTGCAAATCCGCCAGCGTAAAATTTTGTTCCAGCGTCGGTGAATTACCCGCGTCAGAAAGTGATACTGTTTTGCTTTCGGGAACAGCGGCGGCGTTCTTGGATTTTATTGCGGTTTCAGAAGTTTTTTTTTGCGATGAAGCAAATCGATTGGTTGGTTGCGGCTGACGAAGGTTGGTGGTTGCTCCAGAAGAAGCAGTTGTTGTCTGGGGTAAATTTTGCAACTGTTCCAGCAGAACTTTAGTATCGCTGAAACGTTGACCGGCGGTAAGACGAACCATAGCGGCTTCGAGCAAAGCCCGTCCCGAAACACCTGACCGCAGAGATCGCCGCAATTCTTCCAAAACCGTAATGTTGTACACCAGGGCGGCATCGTCAAATTGCTTGGCCTGCTCAATAGCCATCTGGCGGGCCTGGTCGTCGTCCAGTTCGACCAGTTCGGTATCTCCGCCGCAGTTGCGTAACACCATCAAGTCACGAAAATGATTTTGCAGGGCTTCTGTCAATTGCTCCAATGCAAGCCCCTCGCTAAGACCGACATCAATCTGGGTTAGAACTTCCCCCAAGTTGTTTTTACCGACGGCCTCAGCCAAATCGACAATGCGCTGCAACCGCGGCGTACCCAACAAATCGTTTAGCAACTCCACCGTAAGCTTGCCTTCAGCCATGCTCAAAAGCTGATCCAGCAGACTCAAAGCGTCACGCATGGAACCATTTGCCCGTCGGGCAACCCGGCGGACCAGAGCGTCATCAGCCTTGATGTCTTCGCCGGCGAGAACCAGCTTTAACTGTCCGGCGATGTCATCAAGTTTGATATTGCGAAAATCGAAACGCTGACAGCGGGAATGAATGGTTGCCGGCACTTTATTGGGTTCGGTAGTAGCCAGGATGAATTTGACGTGTTCAGGTGGCTCTTCCAGGGTTTTAAGCAGGGCGTTGAAAGCGCTGGTCGAGAGCATGTGCACTTCATCGATGATATAAATCTTATGACGGGCCCGGGCCGGTCGATAAATAGCGTTCTGACGAAGCTCGCGGATGTGCTCGACACCGGTATTGGACGCCCCATCGATCTCCAGCACGTCAATGTCATCACCTTCATTAATAGCCAGGCAGCTTTCGCATTTGCAACAGGGCTTGCTGGTGGGCGTGTCAGAAGCAAGGCAATTCAAAGCCTTGGCCAAAACTCTGGCCATGGTAGTTTTGCCCACTCCCCTGGTCCCCGTGAACAGATAAGCGTGCGCAACCCGATCGGACGTTAGCGCATTTTTAAGCGTTCGCGATACAGCGTCCTGGCCCACCACTTCGTCGAAACTCTGCGACCGGTAACGCCTGGCTAAAACTGTGTATGACATGTCTTACCTGTTACAATTATGATCCCATACGAAACGTACAGCAGCGCCGGCCAAAACACGGTGCGACTAGCTGCACTTAAACGGCTGTGCCGAAAATTTTTGTTCCCGTAGGGATTGCCGTTGAATAAAAAAAAAGGCCGTGCACTTTTCGTCGAATCGATCTCGTCGGGTTTGTTGTCACAGCCAGCTACTGCCAGGTTATTCCACGGCACAACAGACGAATACGCTTATGGCTGCTCCGTTCCCGGCCTGACCAGATTCACGCTGTCCGTTTGCATGGGACCCAACGATCAACACTACTTATGACAATAGAGGCCCGACTACTTCGACCCTCAAAAAAGAATTCCGCCTCGCTATAGCGGATTGCGAGTTCAAGGTACCGCTAACACCCCGCCTAGCACGGCCAATTCCATAATGATCAATTCTCAGTAAATCCTATTTACCCAATATAGCCTAAAACCAGAGCAAAGTCCATGCCTAAATTATGATATTTACCTAATTGCCTTTCACGCAAGGCTTTATGTAATCACCAACCGGCTTAGTACCGAAAAATCTTTCTTAGCCTCAATAATACAGCCAAACTAATACTTTCTTGATTTTACGCTGATTTTGTTAGGTTTTTGTTTTGATTTCATTATCCATAATGATATAATAGTACTTCAGAGTTTATATCAGGGTCAGGGAAATTTTTCGACCGTTTCTCTTAGTAGAGCGCTTTCGTGCTTCTGTTGATTTGAATAGTAAATTGTGAATCCGCAGAGTTTCTTAGACTGTCAGGTATCTGAACTGTCATCAAGGTTATTTTTGCGCTAGTACATTTTATCAAATAAAGTCCTTATGGCTCTACTGGCGGGTAATTGATGTGACATAAAACTGCGAATGTTTATAGTTGGTTTGGGGAAAATTTATGATTAAGTTTCGCTGTCACCATTGCGACAAGAAAATCGGTGTCCCGGAAAATTACGCCACCAAAATGATCAAATGCCCTCAGTGCGCTAATCCGACAATAGTTCCGGGAGTGATTTACGAAGAACCTGCTACAGAACAAATCCCCCTGGCTGATGAATCGGCCCCAGCCTCTGAAGACCAATCCCGCCAAGATGGTTTTCCCGCGTTAACACCTCAGGTCGAGCAGGATGACTTGACGGACCAGGATACTCCTTGGACAGATGAAATGTTCGAAACCACTCCGGACGCCGAACCGGAAGCTGCTGAGCAAGAGAGAAATTGTTCGCAGTGCGGCACAGAAGTACCGGAGGATTCGGAGTTTTGTGTCAGTTGCGGCCGCAAAGTTCCTCTGCCGGAAACTGCCGAAGTTGATGATCAGCCCAGCAAAAAGGGCATAATCGGTTCCATACCCGCCGGACAAAGTTTCGGCATAGATGTTCTCCGCCTGATGTCCCCGGTCAGAAGCCTCGATGACGGCATTGCTTTTTTCTTCCTGGTGATTCTTCAGGTTTTGGCGAACATAAACATCTTTGGCCCTGTCTTGGCCGGCGGCTATATGATATATATGGCCCGGCTGATGGTATTAGGCATCATATATACCTTTTTATTTAACGTGCTGCTGACAACCGCAAATGGTGAGGACGAACTACCCAAGTTCGAAATGCCGACTTCTTCCTGGGTTCTGGTGCGACCCTATTTCCAAATGACCGTCAGTTATCTGTACGTTATTTTGCCGTTCATCGTATGTTTTATCGCCGGTCTTTTCTGGGTAGTCGGCTCCGCTGTCAAATCCATGGAAAACACCGGATTGCTGGATGAACCGACCGGGCAGGAATATTTCAACGATATGGAAGAACCGGTTCCGGAAAATGAAATTTACCAGGAAGATTCGGAAGTTTCTTATGAAGAGCCGGATGACTCGTTTTTTGAGGAAGAAGAATATACCAAGAACGACAACTTTATGGGTGAGCAGTTTGAGGATATCAAAAAAGCAGCTTATGGCTTTTATATATTTATGTTAGTAGTGCTTTTTGTAGGCCTGCTCTTCTGGCCAATGATTGTATTGACTATTGTACTGGGCGATAGATTTATTATCAGCCCGATTAAAATTATTTCGAATATCTTCCGAACCTTCAAGCCCTATTTGATCTGTTGCGTTGCTATGTATCTTACCGTTTTCATGTTTTATTTGACTAATGTAACCTTCGCGATTGAGGGATTATCCGGGAACAGTTTCGCCCCGTTTCTTGGTGCGATTACTGCAATTGTTGGCGGTTTATGCATTCAGATTTATAACATGAGATTACTGGGGCTGCTCTACCGCTACTATGGAGAAAAGTTGGATTGGTGATTAAGCACCTGAAGAGGGGTAATTTTGGGCCGGAAACCTTGAGTCGGTAGGGGGTTTGTGCT
>DAOWAK010000183.1 GCA_030634605.1 Sedimentisphaerales bacterium | reverse complement strand
TTACCGGTAAGGATAAGGGGAAAATTTCCGCCGGGAAAGATATAAAATCCAAATATATTACTAACTCCCACGCCCGCGCCCAAGGCAATATCGAAGCCTGCACAGAAATCGTTCATTCCGATCTGGTTTGCGATGGTTGTGTTATTGTTGAGCATGGACCTTTGATGGGAGGGATAACTATTGCCAAGGGCGGACTAAAAGTGAAATATCTGGGTGCGGATTCGGGCGCCCGTACGGTGGTTGAAGTTGGCGTTGATAATTCTCTTAAGGAATTAGTTGCCGAATCTGAGCCCAGGATAGCTATGCTTCGCCAAAAGGCCATAAAAACCCGCCAGGTCGTCGAGCCGCTTTTGACCAACCAGAAACATCTTAATGCCGAGCAAAAGGAAAAAGCCACTGAGCTGCTTTATAGCGCTTATGATCTTGAAGATATGGTTGCCAAAATTATCGAGAAGATCGATAAACTCTACCGAGCCATGATGGAGCAGACCAGTCAGGAAATTGAAGTAAGCGATATTGTTTATGGTGGCGTGATTGTTCGCTTCCCTCGAACCGAAGCAATGACTGTTCAGCCCATTCGTGGCCCGTTGAAAATCCGCCCTCAGAAAGTTGACAAAGTGCTGCGGGTGGTTGCCGTTGACGACAAAACCGGGTCAATACACAACCTGCCCTTCAATTCTAAAGCTGACGAATTCTGGGAAAGGCTCGACAAATTACTGGCCCCGCCTGAGCCGCAAGAGAACTGACGAACCATTTCCGGGCAGAAAATTCCTCAAAGCTATAGCCCCGGACCGGTAAAAACCACAAATCTGACAACTGGGTCCGCTGCCATAGCAACTGAGCCCATTATCATTTCAATACGGGTAATTACTTATTTTACTATCGCTGCGATGTCTTCGCTGGTGACTTGAGAGGCCTTTTTTCCCAGTTGGCTGCTCAACCAGCTCATCACGCCGGCAGTATAGGGCGGATCGCCGGCTTTAATGATCTCGATCATTTGTTCGCTACGACGGCCCTGTTCCAGGGTTTTTTTCATAGAATTTTTCTGTCTGGTTGTTTTGGCATTCGCCAAACGCTTATCCAACCGGTCTCTTCTTTGTCCCATTTGCTCCAAATCTCCAATATATAAGGACTTACGATAAATATCGATATTTTGCGAAACAGCCATTATAGCAGGTTGAATCATAAGGTCAATACCCTAAGCCATTGGTTTGTCAGATCAATTTAAAGTGGATTTTTGGGCGAATTTACGGTAAAAATCTATCGGGTGGTCAGTGCGATGACCAACCGGATTAATCCTGGATTTTTGGCGGAGTTCAAGGTGGCAAAAAGCAAATTATTAATAGCATTCTCCCTGTTATCAATTTTTCTGTTTCCGTCGTTAAGCCAGGCTCAGCCTGATCAGCGAATTAGAAAACTCCTGAATCAGCCCGAAAGTAGAAAGGCAATTTATGCCATTCACTTTTGCGATCCGGAAACCGGTCGTACCATTTTTGCCCATAATAAGGACATGCCCCTGATTCCCGCCAGCAACATGAAACTGATTACTACCTCGACAGCTTTTGATTCACTTGGCCAGAATTTCGTTTTTAAGACGGTTTTCGCTCTGCAAAAAAGTAATCTTGTCATCTTAGCCGGCGGTGATCCGCTGTTGGGAGATCCGGTTTATGCCGCCGAAAAAAACCGGGATATCTTTTTTATCTTTGAACAAATTCTCGATCAATTGCGAAAGCGCAACATTTCAACTATCCCCGGTGATCTTATCATCGATGATTTTCTTTTTGATGACGAGCGTTTTCATCCAGCCTGGCCGATCGAGCAGGCCAACCGATGGTACGCTGCTCAGGTGTCCGCCCTGAATTTTAATGACAACTGCCTGGACATCACTATGACCGCGGCAGTCCAGCAGGGCAACCCGGGAAAATTTTCGATCCTGCCGGAGACCGCTTATGTCAAGATTGTCAATCAATCGAAAACCATAAAAACCGGCGCCAACACCACCTGGGCGGCCAGGCCGGTTAATTCCAATTCAATCACTATCAAAGGTGCCATCCGTAATCAGCACACCTTTAACGTTACAATCGAACGGCCCAGTGCTTTTTTCGGGCATATTCTGGCTGAATATCTGCTCAAAAACGGTATCGCCATCAACGGCAAACTGATTATTAAAGAGGTTCGTAATAGTCAAGCTCTGCAGGATCAGCAGCTGGATATTATTTACGTTCATCAGACGCCGTTAAAAGATGTGCTTACCCGTGCCAACCGGGACAGTCTTAATTTAGCGGCGGAATGCCTTTTTAAAACAGTTGGTGCCTGGCAGGTTCGATCTGGGCAGTTTGTTCAGGATGATAGCCAGACGCCTGCTCAACCACAACGGGGTTCCTGGGAAACTGGTCGAGCGGCTGTGTCAGAATTTTTGAAGAAACTTAACGTAGAATCCGGACAGTACGTTATTGACGACGGTAGCGGTCTAAGTCATGATAATCGACTTTCTCCCCGGTGCATTACCTCTGTGCTGGTTCAGATGTTTAACAATCCCCACTTTGATATCTTTCGTGGTTCTTTGGCTACCCCAGTTGCAGGAACCTTGAAAAAGAATTCACGTTTTTCCGAATCTACCTACCGTGACCGTATTCATGCCAAGAGCGGCTACGTTAAATCCGCCTGGGCCTTGAGCGGTTATTGTCGGAAATCAAACGGTGACTGGCTGGCTTTTTCTGTTATAGCCAACAAAGGTTCAATCAGCCAAACCAGAGCCATCGATCAGATTGTCAGGGAAATGATGAAGTAGCAGGCGGCAATTTGTCCTGTTCAAGCTGGTTTAAGCTATTGCAGGGTACTCATGAAATAGCGCCAGTGTTTTTCCAGTCTTTTGCGGTTTCCAAAGTACTTTTCAAAATCTTCGATTCGTTCCTGTTCGTTGTAAGGCTCATTTGACATGCGCAGCGACAGATCGTAAATGTAATCGAACATTTTCTCGTGCTGGTGCCAAACCAGATAATAAAAAAGAGCCCATGCCGAAGCATAAGCCGATTTTCCGTCCGTTTCAGCCAGGTTGAAAAGCTTATCGTTGGTTAGCAGTTGATCCAGCGTTATCGTTTGTCCGACATCGTGTTTTTCCAGGAAAATTTTCAACCGGTTCGGATGGATTTCACCCGGTTTCTGCCAGTGGCCCTCGTTGGCCGCTTCAAAATAAACCGCCAGTCCCTCAATGAGCCATTTCGGCGTCTGGCGATATCGGCTGAAAATGCCGCACAAATAGCACAACTGATGAGTTGCTTCATGCACCGTTACATTGATGTTTTTGTTGACGTAGGATTTTCGCAGCATCTGGAATTGCTCTTCCAGTTCCACTTCGTTGTCATCCAGCCGATTCAGCATCTGTCTTTTATTCAGCTTGGTTTGAGAACCGTTGGTTTCGGTTACGGTGTAATAAATATCACTGTCATTGTCGGAAACGTCTTGCCTGAAATCGTCAAGCTGCTGTCGAGCCTGGCGAAACTTCTCAAGATTCCTCCGGTAATTATTGTCGTTGAATGAATCGTAAAAATAACACCGGTTGGTTTTCCCGGAATAAAAACCGGCGGAATTGCTCATTTGTAACTGATTTGCTTTTACATAGGTTCGAAACTGCTGCTCATTGTCAAACAAAACCACTTCCAGCCGATCGGTGATCGGTCCCGGTTCAAAATTGCGATCCTGGAAAAAATTCAGAAAAACGCCATAGACGTCCTCAAGCCGCTTTGCCGTCAACTCTACGAAAATATCCGAGCAGTTGTAACCGATGCGGTAATGCCGGGTGCGCATGATCCGAAAATCACTTCCCATCTCACTGAGCAGCTTCTGGGCTGCTTTTTCGTTATAGGGCAGTTCCTGCAGATGGAGCCGATAATCCCGGAGCAATTTTTTCGCCTGGCGGTTTTTCTTGTCCAGCAGCAATGCCGTCCGCAACGCCTGAACATATTCACGCTGCAAATCCTTACTCAACGCCCAGCGAGCTAATTTGACACAGCCGCTACTGTCGGTTTTGTCGATCAGTTGCTTAAGTCGTCCGGCAAAAATGTTCTGGGGTAGCGGCTTATTCTCGATTTGCCGGATATCCGAGTTGT
>DAOWAK010000161.1 GCA_030634605.1 Sedimentisphaerales bacterium | reverse complement strand
TACTAGTACCTGTTGCGGAAAGACTGTCACCCCCGCGAAAGCGGGGGTCCAGTGGCCCGAAACAGCGGTTTTGTGCAATATTCTGGATTCCCGCTTGCGCGGGAATGACAAATAAACGTTTTCCGCAACAGGAACTAACTAATGACGAACGGGATATTTCATGAGCGGTGATTTATTTTTATATTTCGAGAGCCATCCCCAAGAGTACTTGGCGGTGGCACCAGATAGGGTATGACAAGTCGAAATGGTTTGTTTTTGTAGCATAAAATGCGGAAATTGAGGGTTGATGAGTGAGCGAAATAGTGAGCAGAATGGTCGGGGTACGGGCTTAATATGTTGTCATATAAGGCTTTAGGTTTAAGATAAAAATATGAAAAACAAGCCGATTATTGGGTTGACGGGTGGGGCCGGAGCGGGTAAAACTACTGTAGCTCGGCAATTCGAAAAACTGGGCTGCGCGGTGATAGATGCCGATCAGCTCAACCATGAGGTTCTCACAAATCCAGAAATTGTTCACCGGATTGAGCAATGGTGGGGCTCCGAAGTGCTGAGAGCAGACGGCTTGATCGACCGTGAGGTGGTCGGGCGGATAGTTTTCGCGGACGAAAACGAGTTAAGGAAGCTGACAAACCTGGTTCATCCCCTGATTGCAGATCGGGAACAGGCCCAGATGGCCAAATTCCTGGAAGACCCCTCGGTCAGAGCGGTGGTTCTGGATGTTCCACTGTTGTTCGAAACGGGCCAGGATAAGTGGTGTGACAAGATTGTTTTTGTGCAGGCCAGCGGCGATGTCAGACAGGGGAGAGTGGCGAAAAAACACGGTTGGGACAAAGAAAGGCTAAAAAAAGTAGAAAAATTTCAGATGCCACTGGATAGCAAGGCCAAAAGAGCCGATTATGTAATTGCGAACAATTCAACAATACCCAGCCTGGAAACTGAAGTTGCCCAAGTTTTATCACAAATATTGACAAAGTTTAAAATAAAAGAAAAATAGCCGATTTAAGTTGATTTTTGAGCAGATCAGCACCAAGACAAGAGATGTCGGGGGCTACGTGGGATTTTGGGGTCGGAGTAAATTAAAGAAGTTTTGCAAAATTTTCCCAGATTGTCCCAATCTAAATTATAAGCAATTTTCTTTCCTAGATAAGGCCGCTACGCTAATTAGTTCAAGTTAGCAAGTTCGATTCTAAGAAATCGAGCGATTTTACAGGTTATTTAACAACCAAATGCAGTAAGCATACCCAAACAGGGGTAATTGCAGAATATTTAAATTTGGAACGTGATTCCAGGGAGTTTACTTAGATGGCAAAAGCCACAACGAAAACCAAAGCGAAAAAAGCCAAGAAAACCAAAAAAGCCAAGAAGAGCACCAAAGCCGCAGTAGCGGTGGAAGAGCCCGCTGATGATTCGGAATTGTTAGAGAAGCCGGAAGCAGCGAAAGATCAGGCTGGTGCAAAAGATGCTCCCGTTGACAAAGCTGAGGGCATTGACGAAACGCACGCAAAATACGAAGAGGTCAAAAGAGGCGAGCTGCACATCACCGACCTGCAAAAAATGTCGGTGAACGATTTGCATCAACTGGCCAAGAAGGAGGGGCTGACCGAATACACCGGGCTGAAGAAGCAGGAGCTGATTTTCAAGATTCTCAAGGAACGCATTCAGCAAAACGGCATGATGTATGGCGAGGGTGTGTTGGAATTGCTTCCGGATGGCTTTGGATTTTTGCGAACGGCTGATTACAACTACATGCCGTGTCCGGATGATATTTATGTTTCGCCGTCGCAGATTAGACGGTTTGGGTTGCGGGACGGTAACATTGTGGCTGGTCAGATTCGTCCGCCGAAGGAATCGGAGAAATATTTTGCGTTGCTGCGGGTTGAGGCGATTAATTTTGAAGACCCCGAAGCGCTGACAGAGAAGGTGGTTTTTGAGGATCTGACGCCGCTGCACCCGGAGGGTCGTTTCTATCTGGAAACCACTCCGGAAGAAATCAACATGCGGATTGTCGATATTGTAACGCCGGTGGGCAAGGGCCAGCGCGGCCTGATCGTTGCGCCGCCGCGAACCGGTAAAACAGTTTTGCTGCAGAAAATCGCCAACGCGATCAGTACCAATCACCCGGAAGTGTTTTTGATTATTCTGTTGATTGACGAGCGTCCCGAAGAAGTTACCGAGATGAAACGAGCTACGGGCGAGGATGTTGAAGTAATTAGCTCAACGTTCGACGAACCGGCCAGTCGGCATGTTCAGGTAGCAGAGATGGTAATTGAAAAAGCCAAGCGGATGGTGGAATACGGGCACGATGTGGTGATTCTGCTGGATTCGATTACTCGTCTGGCTCGGGCGTATAATACGGAAGTTCCTCATTCGGGCAAGATTTTGACCGGCGGTGTTGACTCGAACGCTCTGCAAAAACCAAAGAAGTTTTTCGGTGCGGCCCGAAATATTGAACACGGTGGGTCACTGACCATTCTGGCAACGGGGCTGATTGAGACCGGCTCGAAGATGGATGAAGTTATTTTTGAGGAGTTTAAGGGAACCGGCAACATGGAGTTGCATCTGGACCGGAGGCTGGTGGATCGTCGGACCTGGCCTGCGATTGACATCAGCCGCAGCGGCACCCGTAAGGAAGAGCTGCTGATGGATCCCAAGGAGCTGGAGCTGGTTTATCGTTTGCGTCGGGTGCTCAGTGATATGAATCCGGTGGAAAGCATCGAACTGCTCAAGAGTCGGCTGCAGAAAGTGAAATCCAACGCTGAATTTCTTATGACGATGAATCTTAGTTGATTTACATCTCCAGATCATTATAATCGCGTCAAAACAAACGTGGTTATTTTGAAAAACTGGAAGGTGTTTATGTATTCAACAATTTCGAAGTCTAAGATTTCGTTGTTAGTGGGTTTTTATTTAGTCGTGGTCGGCGGTGCTAGGGTTGGCGCGGATCAATTGGTTTTGACCAATGGTGACAAGCTGACCGGGGCGGTTACGTCGATGGCCGAGGGGAAAATTCATTTTAAATCTGAGCTGCTGGGGGAATTTTCCGTCGATATCAGCAAAATTCAGTCGCTGAAAACCGAGGCGGATTCCACGATAATTCTTCAGGAGCAAAAGGAGCCCGTCAAGGGTCGGATACTGATTGATGAGCAGCAGTGCTACCTTGTGCGGGACAATCAAAAACAGCCTTTTGAACCGGAGCAGATTACCGCTCTGGGTAGTGCCGCGGACAAAATGATTCAGCCACCAGACATGAATTTTAAGTGGTCCGGCAAGTTTGAGGCGGGACTGACGGGGCGATCGGGTAACGCAGAGAGGTCGTCTGTCGGGGGCAAATTTGCTATCGAAGCGAAAAAACCTGAATGGACAATTGCCGCTTATCTGAGAGCACTCTACGCCGAGCAGGAAATCGACGGCGACAGCGAACGAATCGACGATGAGATTCAGGGCGGGGTGCGTGTGCAGAAAATGCTCTCAGAAAAATTTTCGATTTTCGGTAAGGCGAATTTTGAAAGAGACAGGATCGAGCTATTGAAGCTGCGCAGCATTTTTACCGGTGGGCTGGGGTACCGGTGGATTGACAATGACATGTGGTTTTACGAGAACCGCCCGGGTATTGGTTTTGAGCAGGAAGATTTCGAGGGCGGCGTCCGGAATCGTTCGATGGTCGGGGAGGTAACTTCGGACCTGAAATACAAAGTCAATTCCCGGGTTAATATTTCGCAGTTGACTACCTGGACAACCGGATTCAATGACATTCAATCTTACCGGTTAAATGCCGAGACCGCGGCGACAATCTACCTGGACAATTCACAACATCTGTTCATTAAAACCGGGATCAAGCACGACTACGACAGCAAGCCACTGGATGGAGTGGAACCGCTGGATACTTATTACTTTACTAACCTGGGATATGAATTTTAAGTGGTTTTATTCGGTTTACCGGCGGTATTTGCGGAAAGTAGTGAAATGTCAGGAATGAGACGGGGTAACACCGGCAAGGAATCCCCCCTAAGTGGGCGACATTTACCCACCAATTGCCTGGGTTTGCGGCGTCATGGGCACTCGGACTGCAACAATCAGCAGATCAAGCCTTCGACAAAAGTTCTTCAGCGGCTTTTACGAGCTTGTCCATGCGGAAAGGTTTGTTGATATAGCAGTCCACGCCAAGGGTTTCAGCATAGACTTTGTGTCGGGCACCGGGGTTGGCGGTGATCATGATGACCGGAGGCTTACCGCTTTCTTTGCGCATGGGGCGGATTTTTTCCAGCACCAAAAAGCCACTGCGTCCGGGGAGCATCTGATCGAGCACGAGCAGGTCAGGGATTTTCTCGGTGATCTTGTCAGCGGCATCATTGCCGTTACCGGTACTGGTGATTTCCGCAC
>DAOWAK010000315.1 GCA_030634605.1 Sedimentisphaerales bacterium | reverse complement strand
TGATCAATACCCCGGCG
Organism: Sedimentisphaerales bacterium; assembly: GCA_030634605.1. GTDB lineage: Bacteria > Planctomycetota > Phycisphaerae > Sedimentisphaerales > SM23-30 > JAFGSR01. Next base: position 2,130 of record DAOWAK010000315.1, on the reverse strand, counting down.
ATATCCAACCTGATTCGTGAAAACAAGACCTTTAGAATTAATTCGTCGATCCAGACGGGTAGGAAATATGGTATGCAGTTGCTGGACGATTACTTGTGGAATCTTTACACTAAAAAAATAATCGATCTGGATATGATGATAGACAAGGCCAAGAATCCGGAGGAGTTGGACGAAAAAGCCAAAGCGTTGATGGGTGCGAGTTTGTCGATGAAGAAAAATAAGGTTGTGACGAACGATACAGACTAGTACATTGTCCGTGGAATAATGTTGGGGTTATCTCGCGGTGCCTATCGAGCGGATGCAAGGAAAAAAAACGCAGCCATATTTGAGAATATGTCGAGTTTTTCTGACGTAGCAGACGCCGATAGCCACAAGAGAGAACCCGGCAGAATTACGCGGACACTGTATTAGCTTCCTGGCCACAAATAATGGCCGGCAACCTACCCGTTTGATCGGCCCGACAAACTCAAATTGTCGTCAAATGTCAGATTTTTAAACCGATGGCATAGCTATGCCGAATAACGATCTGATTTTCGCTTACGCGGCTCTGCGGGCCCCGATCCGTAGTGCCGCAAACCCATTGTAAGTAATAACTTACAATTCGTGCTTTCGGATTTCTTGCACGATTTGAGTATAAACCACCCGATTATCTAAACCTAAACAGGCATTTTTTACGATATACGCAGTGGGTATCATAATACCGGGCAGCCCACTTCCGTGGGGGCCGGATCAGGGCTGCCAGATCCTCGATCGGGTCGAGGACAAGCTTAGATTTGCAAATTGAGCAACATGGTGTTTTCATTTGTGATCGGTATATATACGGTATCTATTTAGAGGGAGTAAGAAATGCCTGAATACAACTGGAATGGTCGGAATTGTCTGGTAACTGGCGGGGCCGGGTTTGGCGGTTCGCATCTGTGCGAGCAGCTTCTGGATCGCGGCGCGCGGGTTTATGTTCTCGACCGCTTTATGCTGAAAAATTCTTATCTGGTACTCAGCGGCAACAGTGAGCGGATTCAGTTTATCCAGGGCGATATTCGTGATCTGGACTTAATCAAACTCGCGCTGGACAGGTTTGAAATCGACATGGTTTTTCATCTGGCTGCCCAACCGATTGTGCCGATCAGTAACCAACACCCTTTTGAGACCTTCGGCGTAAACGCCCTGGGTACTTATTCGGTGCTGGAAGCGATCAGAACCAGCGGGTCCGTCAAGGGAATGATCTTCGCCTCCAGCGGAGCCTATTACGGCACGACCGCCACCCCTGACAAAATTAAAGAAACTGCTCCTCCCCTGCCCACCAGCAATATTTACGCGACCTCCAAAGTAGCCGGCGATGTTGCGGTCCAGACTTACGCCCGGGTTTACAATATGCCTGCGGCGGTGTGTCGGTTCATCAATACCTACGGCCAGGGAGATACCAACTTCAGCAGAATAATTCCCCGGGCGGTAAAGAACCTGATCACCGACCCCCAGGGCCCTTACGATTTTGGCTCCCGCAGCGACGGCACCGGATTGTTCGACTGCCTCTATATCGCCGACATGGCGAACGCCTATATAAAAATGGCAGAGAATCTGGACAAGATTTCCGGCGAGGTTTTCAATTTCTGCAATGATCAACTGCTTTCCGCCCGGGAACTGGCAGAGTTGGTTTCAGAATGTTTTGACGGTCGTAAACGCGACGCCATTTTTTCCGGCCCAAAAGCCAAAACACAAGCCATCAAACGACTGGACACCACCAAAGCTCAACAACAACTCGACTGGAAACCGCAAACCACTCTGGAAAAGGGCTTGAAATCCACCATCGCCTGGTATCGTCAATACTGGGACAAGCTATGAATAACCTACCAACGCTGGCGGACATATTAGCAGATCAGAAACTGCGCCATCAGGAATTCCCTGTCACCGAACACAAAGTTTTTATGGCACATGCAGCTGTTTGTCCGCTGCCGGGTCGTGTTGCCCGGGCTATCGGTGATTATGCGCGGGCCATCGCTCAGGTGGGGCAATTCGAACACCTGCACAGTGAAGCTGAATCTCAGTCACGGCAGCTGGCGGCAAAACTCATCGGGGCCGATCCATCCGAAATCGCCTTTGTATCTTCGACCTCGCATGGCCTGTCGCTGGTCG
>DAOWAK010000120.1 GCA_030634605.1 Sedimentisphaerales bacterium | reverse complement strand
GTAACGAAATCCGGATTGAAAGTCAGCACGCAATTGTTGCGCAGTGCGGCAAAAGTTGTTCAGATACCCAAGTTGCCAAAGGGTAAAAACGAAAATTAGGAAAATTAACCAATTGGTCGGGGAATGAAATTATGGATTTTAAAGACCTTTCATTGAAAAGGAAATTGACTATCATCCTGATGGTCACCAGCACGATCGCGGTGCTCATGGCGTCAGCGACGTCTGTTATATTTACTTATTTTCATCAGCGAGAGCAGTTGACAAGTCAACTGACCGTACTGGCGGACGTGATTGCGCATAACTGCCAGGCTTCTCTGTCGTTTGGCATTCCTGAAGATGCCGAAAACCTGCTTACCGGCCTGAAAGTTCGGCCGACCATTAAGTGCGCCTGTATCCTCGATGCCTCTGGCCTGGAATTTGCAAAATATGATAACGGCATGGGCAATTGCTCTTTCGGATTACTGAAATTTTCACCAAAAGGCATTTTATACCAGCAAGGTATGATATTCATTGTTCGGCCGATAGTACTCGAAAATGAAGTCATCGGGCAAATTGTGCTCGTTGACGATATGCAAACGTTGAAAAGCTCTATCAAACGAGACGTTTTTATAGTAATATTGGCCACGGTCATTGCTCTCACCGTGGCTTTCCTGATCGCTTCACGGTTGCAGGGTTTTATTTATCGCCCCATTTCCTCGCTGACCAATACCGCCAAACACGTTACTCAAAACAAAGATTACTCTCAGCGAGTCGATAAAATCAGTCAGGATGAGATCGGCCAACTCGTCGATTCCTTTAATGAAATGCTCGAAGCTATACAGGACCGCGAAAGGGAATTGAATATCCATCGCAATAATCTGGAAGAAATGGTAGATATTCGCACCGCCGAGCTTAACGAGGCCAAAGAAGTCGCCGAGTCCGCCAACGTCGCCAAAAGTCAATTCCTGGCCAATATGAGCCATGAAATCCGCACGCCTATGAATTCTATTATCGGATTTAGCGAAATTCTCGCCGCGGAAGAATTAAACGATGAACAAAAAGATTACCTCAACAGAATCTGCGTCGCCTCTGAAAGTCTGTTGACCATCATCAACGACATTCTGGACTTCTCCAAAATCGAAGCCGGCAAGATGACTCTCGAAAAAATTGAATGCCCGTTTTCAGATATCATCGGCTATGTCGATTCCCTTATGAGGCCGGCCGCGACCGCCAAAAAGATTAACCTCAAGTTCAGTTTTCATCCCGATTTGCCTGCTAATATAGTCACCGATCCGGTACGTTTACGTCAATGCCTGGTAAATCTGATCAGCAATGCCATAAAATTTACCAAAGAAGGGCAAGTTAAAATAGAAACCTCGATAGAATACATCGATAAAAAACCTTTCCTGCGCTTCGCGATCAAAGACACCGGAGTCGGCATTCCGCCGGAAAAGCAGAGATTGATTTTTAACGCCTTTTCTCAGGCCGACAACAGCACTACGCGTGAATTCGGCGGCACCGGTTTGGGGTTGGCCATCACCAGAAGAATTGTTGGTTTGCTGGGCGGCGAAATAACTCTTAATAGTGCACCTAATATCGGTTCGGTTTTTGCTTTCACCATCCCGGCTAATATCAACATAAAGAAACAGCCTAAATTCGCCAAAGGCGAAACCCGCATCCCAAGATCAATTTTTGCCAAACAATACGAACACCATGAATTTAGCGGTAATATACTGGTCGCCGAAGATAACCAGGCCAACCAGATTCTGGTCAAGACACTTCTGGAAAAAGTGGGATTACAGGTCACTTTGGCCAACGACGGACTGGAAGCTGTCGAAAAAGCTACTGTCGGAGATTTCGACTTGATCTTTATGGATATGCAAATGCCCAACATGAACGGCTATGAAGCCACCAGGGTGTTGCGCAAGAAAAAAATTAAAATCCCCATTGTAGCTTTTACTGCCCATGCCATGTGTGGCGATAAGCAAAAATGTCAACAGGCCGGTTGCGACGATTATCTGCCCAAGCCGGTGGACCGTAAAAAATTAATAGAAATTCTGGTATTATATCTCCAGCCGGAAAATGAAATTAATACCGCTCAAAACGGTATAGAAGGTGAATTCCAAACTATGCAAAGCACGCCATCTGAAAATTTGCCGTTCGAGGATCCCGACCTGATTATGATTGGCCAGGTTTTTATCGATCAAATATCGAAAACCGTCGAGACCATCAGTGTGGCACTGGAAAATTCCGACATGGAAAACCTGGCCTATATTCTTCACGACCTCAAAGGCTCGAGCGGTTCGGTCGGCTTGCATGACGTCATGGCAAAAGCTGCACAAGTCGAGAATTTAGTCAAAACTGAACAACTGGATAGCTTGCGTGAAAACATCGACGAACTAATCGATTTGTGTCAGCAGGTTACCATAAAAGACATCAAAATCGAACTGTAGAACGGTTGTTCTATCAAAACAAAAGGCCCTGCCAGGAAATGCGATAATCATTGGGGTAGCTTCCTCAGGGCTGGTCCTTATTCAAAGCCTGGATACCAAGTCCGCTCCCTCCCGGAAATATTTTTGTTTCATTCCCGTCATTTTTTTCTATAATATAGCCGACAGTTGGAAATTTGCCTGTAAATGTCTGTCTCACGGTACTTTACGTGTGATATTTTCGGGAGAGACTGCCTGATTTTACCTTCCGTTCAATTTTAACGCAGGATTTGTTATCTCTTTTGCCGACAAGTGTATATGATTATGAAGTCCCCAAAAAACATATTAACGCCGATGTTACTGATCTTGTTGCAGGTTCCTTTGTTATCGGCCCAGCAACAGGATTACTCCAACGACTCGAAATCCCTCAGTTGCCTGGCGCGAAATTACTGGTCGTCGGTCGAATTGCAATATCTGGGCTATCTTCCGCCCAGTGAAGACCCCCAAGCTGATCTGCATAATATCCGGATGGCCACTTTGCTGCTCCAGACCGCCGTCGAACTCGACCCCGCCAATGAACTCCCCTGGCGGGACCTTAATATCCTGCTGACTTCTGACGTTATTAACGATCCCGGCCGAGCCGCCGATGCCCTTTTCCAGTACACTCAACTGGTTAATGATGATCTCCAGCCGGTATTGAACTGGATTAGCTATCGCTTGGATAATCTCCAGGATCGTGAAAGCAGAGAATTTTTTCTCGAACAAACCATTACCTCTCTTAACGAATATCCTTACGCCCAAAGCCAGGCCCTGACTCGATTGGCTATCATGCAATACGAAAAAGGCGACACCGATACCGCCCGTAATTATTTGTCGCGTGCCTTTAATGCTTCCAAATTCAATGTCGATGCTCTCGTTCACAAATTGACCTTGCCCGAACCCGATTTCACCAGAAATCCCGAAGCTCTCTCACCGGAACAATTAGATCAGTTAATTCAGGCTTATTATTATGATACTTATGTTTCCCTGGTGCTTCGTTGGCGGCAGCGCATCCAGAACCAGCCTTACGACCTGGACGCCACCATCAATCTGATCGATACTCTTGAGGGATTAGGTCTATACGAATCAGCCCAAAAGTTTTATAATCACGCTTACAATCTGCTCAAAAATGGCGATTCTGGACTGGACGATTTCATTTCTCAGTTGCGTTTTCGACAAATCGCCGGTGCTTATTCCGCTGGTTTGTACACCGATTCGATCAAACAGGCTAAACAATTGCTCCAGAATAATCCAGATGATTTGCTGACCGCCGGTTTGATGGGCCTGGCCATGGCAAAACTGGACCTGAACACCGATGCCCAAAACACTCTGAAGACCGCCGGCGACCAGGCAGTTCAAAAATTACAGCAAACCGACAATCCCGATCCCACTTCGCTCAATGAACTTGCCTGGTTCTTCTGCTTTATCGATCCCGATCCGGTCCGGGCTTTGCAATTCGCCCGGCGGGCTTACGATTCTTTTGAATCCTCTCAGGACAAACGCCTGGCCGCTCCTAATCTCGCTTATGCCTGGGCTATGAACGATAAAACGGATAACGCTGCAAATCTCCTGGAAAACTCCGATCCCAACGATCCCGTCGTTTCTCTGGCTCAGTCAAAAATCCTGCTTGCCCGCGATGATCGTGATGCCGCGGTTACTCTGCTGGAAAAAATCGATCTGACCGCTGCCGGATTTCTTGCCGACAACATCCGTGACACCCTTAATATCCTCGAACCGCCTTCACCCCGGGACGCTACCGAATTCAACGAAACCTCCCCGAACGGCCAAGATCAGCCGGACCCCCTCAAAGCCTTAATAACTAATACTCTGGAAAGCCGTTTTAATGACAACGATCTGCTGGTTGTTTCCGCTCCAGAAAAATTCGTCAGTTGCTCAATGAGATTGCCCTCGGACATCGTTCGGCCGGGCGATCCCATGATTGCCAAACTCTACCTTTCCAACATCAGCGACTTAAACAAAACCAAAATCCCCATAGTGCTCGGACCGGACAACCTTGTCGATCCTCACATTCTCATTACTGCCGAAATCACACCCAAACCGCAAGCCTCAGGCCAACCCATTATTCTCGCCCATCGTTACATGCTCCAAAGTGCCGCCCTGGCACCGGGAAGATCCAGCACCTCTTCCGAAATCCTGAACGTTGGGCAACTGCATCAAATACTGGAAAACCATCCTCAGCGTGATTACCGGATTACTTTTCGTATGTATCTCGATCCCGTAGCTGATGGCCAGGGTGGCTTCGCCTGTAAAATCCCCGCTCTGCAGCCCCCTCCGGTAACGGTCAATCGAAAAGCTTTCGTTCCCACTCTCGACCGAATGAATTCCTATTTACGCGATGCAAAAATGGGATCAGTTAACAAAAGAATCAGCGCCTTGAAACTTTTCGCCTCCTTGTTGCGGGAGGACCGTCTTGCCCGCCGGGGACAATTAAACTATCAACCTTACCCTGTCGATACCGCTGCAATACGCCGTGCCCTTGCGAGTAATCTGGCCAATCCCGAGCCCGGCGTTCGAGCCGCCGCCGCCTGGAGCTTCCAGGCTCTCCAAGGCAAACTGACTGCCCACGAAACCAGACAGCTCGCCGAAATGATCAATGACGATCATTGGCTGTGCAGGTTCATGGTGCTTAACACCCTCCAGCCCATAACCGATTTGAGTGAATATTTCGACTGGGCCGAAACCTTTGAAGAAAATTTCCTGATCCAACGTCAAATTAAACTCCTGCAGAATCAACCCTGGCAGGTCATCGATCTGCCTCTGGATATCCCTCCGGACCCGCAAACTTTCCGGGATTCTACCATGGAACCGGTGGCATTCATTCCCTGATAATTCCGCCCCTTTCCGTTCAGCTTTACCCGCTCGAATTCTGCTTTACCTGCTCAAACGATCAGATGCTCCACCTTATGCGCCGCC
>DAOWAK010000166.1 GCA_030634605.1 Sedimentisphaerales bacterium | reverse complement strand
GAGGTTGCCGCGGAGCTTGGGGGACTGGAGGATGTCCTGGAGTTTTTTGATGTCGGAGCCGACGGTCTGGATGTTTCTGGTGGCTTCGGCGAGTTGTCCGAGTTGTCCTTTTAGGTCGCCGAGGTTTTTGTCGGCGGCGGCGAGTCGTTCGACGACGGTTTTTTGGGTTTGCTGGGCGAGGTTCTGGGACTGGGTGAGCTGGTTGTTGACGTTGGTGGTGAAATTCTGGAGGGAATCGGTGAGCTGCTGGTTGGTTTGGCCGATCTGCTGCTGGAGTAATTGGAGGGCGTCAGAGGAAGGGGCCTGGTTCTGGCGGCGCAGGAGCATGCCGAGCAGGATGAGAACGGCGATTCCCAGCGCAGCAAAGGTGAGCAACAGAACAATTTGCCATAATTCGGGCATGGGGGCATTTTAGTTGAGAGGGGTGGGGATTGGAAATGATTTTTAGGTGGAGTTGGCGGGTCGGGAGTCTGGTTTCAAGTGGTTGCTATCCGTTTGGCCTTTTAGCTTATGTAAACCCATTTGTATCAGGGTGTTATGTGTATATTGGTTGAGTTTGAGGATTTTTTTAAGAAATTTAGAATTTTATATTGACACTTTCCGATATATACACTACCATGTCTATCGTATTGATAGGGATGGCAATTTAATTTTGTTATTATAAAGGTTTGACAGATAAATGTTGGTATCGCAGAAATGTCATTATGCTTTGAGAGCGGTTTTTGAGCTTTGCAAGAGACATGGCTTGGGGCCGATCAAGATTGCGGAGATTGCTGAAACGCAGTCGATACCGCCGAGGTTTCTGGAAGTGATACTGGGTCAGCTTAAACAGGGCGGTTTTGTGGAATCCCGCCGGGGCAATGAAGGCGGCTATTTGCTGAGCAAGCATCCGGCGGATTTGTCGGTGGGGGACATTATCAGCTTTATTCACGGGCCGATGGTTGATGACAATGACCAGGCAGGGAAAGAAAAGCGGTCAGGAGCGAGAGACAGTTACGATGTGTTCGATCCGATGTGGCAAGCGGTAAGTCATGCAATAACAGATGTATATGACAATACGAGGTTTACTGATCTGGTAGAGATGGAAAAGCGGATGAGTAAGAATTTTGTTCCGAGTTATTCTATATAAGGGGCCAAATTTTTTTGGGCCGCATCCCTACCAAGTCGATCGGATAAATAAGATATGATAAAGCGGCAAACAGACAAGCATTACCGCAGTGTTTTGAAGGCGTTGAGTTGGCGGTCTCTGGCGACGACGATTACGTTTTGCACGGCCTGGGTGATTACCGGTGAGTTGTTATTTGCGGCGGAGATTGGGCTGGCGGATACGGTGATTAAGCTGGCGGTGTATTACCTGCATGAAAGGTTTTGGGAAAATGTGCAACTGGGAAGGGGAGTTGAGCCGGAGTATGAGATTTAGGTAAGTGTTCACGGTTTTGTTTGACCATGAGGAACAGGAAGGTAATGACGAATGACGAAACCAGAATGCCGAATCAATGACAAATGACGAATTCCGAAGGACAAGATTTAATTTTACCATGAAGATTATGAAGGACATGAAGTTTTTAAGACTGGATGCCCGATCAAGTCGGGCATGACAAGTCGAATCGGTTAGTTTGAGTTAATAAGGAGAGCGTCCTCCGATTGGAGTCGAGGGCAAGCTTCGCGGAAATTACAAAAAGTCGCTTCCGCAACAGATACTAATTAGTTTCTAAAGAGTAAAAGTTTAAGTAATCAAGTTGAAAAGGAGTATATAATGTCGATTGAAGAACGGTTAGGTAATCAGGAGAACATCGGGTCGCTGGTGGAAGGTTTGAATTTTGCGCAGAAAGTTGAACGGGCCAAGGCGTTGATATGTGAGGCATACGAGGAGTATGGCGACAAGCTGGTGGTGGCTAACAGTCTGGGTAAGGATTCTATTGTGGTGTGGCATTTGGCTAAGCAGGTTAGTCCGGATATTAAGGGGTTTATTGTAACTACGCGTTTTAAGCCCAGGGAGACCGTTCAATACATGAATGGTCAGGTGGAGCGGTATCCGGAGTTGTCGGTGTTTAAGAATGATGACAAGATTCCGGATAAGCTGTATGCGACGGATCCGGATCGCTGCTGTGATCTGTTGAAGGTGCAGCCGACGCGTCAGGCGATTGAAGAATTGAAGGTGGATTGCTGGGTAACGGGGTTGCGTTGCACGGAAGGTCGGACGCGGACGGATTTTCACGAGGTTGAGCAGCGTGACGAGGGGTTGTTGAAGTTGAATCCGATATTGGTATGGTATGAGCGGGAGATTTGGCAGTACCTGGCGTTGTATGAGGTGCCGGTGAATCCGCTTTATAAGTTGGGTTATCGTTCGCTGGGCTGCGCGACCTGCACTAAGATCAGTACGGGCGAGGATGAGCGGGCTGGTCGCTGGATTGGGACGAGCAAGTGCGGCGGTGAATGCGGGATACATACGCGGCCTTTGAAGGTTGCGGAAATGTTTAGTGGGAGCGGATGATAATGAGCAAGATTGAATATCCTGGTAAGAGGGTTCCGGAGGATTCGGTGGCGGGTAAGCTGTTGGGTCTGTATAAGCAGATTCAAGAGGGTGTTTGGCTGCAACGGGTTAAGGTGCCGGGCGGTTTGTTAAGTGGTCGGCAGTGGCGGCGGCTGGGTGAGATGTCGCGGCGGTTCAGTGAAGAGCCGTTGCGACTGACGACCCGGCAGGATATTGAAATTCATGGATTGAGTGAAGGTGAGGTTCCCAAGTTGCAGGAAGAATTATTCCGGGCGGGGCTGGATGTTGTGGGGGCGTGCGGTGATACGCTGCGTAATATTACGGTTTGTCCCTGTTCGGGGATGTTGGGTGAGCGGCCTGGGTTGGATGGATTGGCGGAGCGGGTTCGGCGGCGGCTGGGGAATCTGGAAGGGATTTTTTCGCTGCCGCGGAAGTTCAAGGTGAGTTTTTCGTGCGATGGCGATGGTTGCGGCGGGCAGCCTTGGATTAACGATCTGGCGTTTATAGCTGGGAAGCGGGAAGGGCAGTGGGGATTTCGGGTATTGGCAGGTGGTTCGTTGGGGAAAAAGGCGAGTTTGGCGATTGAGGTGTTTGAATGGCTGGAGCCAGAGAGTGTAATTGGTTTGTCGGTGGCGGCGGTGAAGATGTTTGAACTTTATGGGGATCGGGAGAATCGCAACCGGGCCAGGTTGCGGCATGTTCGGGAGCGGTTGGGTAACGAGCGGTTTGTTGTGGAGTTGCAAGAGCAGTTGCGTTTGGTGGGATCTGCCGGGGGCGAACCGGTTGGTGAGGGCGAGGATGAGTCTGATGAGATTGTGTCTAATCAGGATGGATTTAAGGAATATGTGGTATTGAATTTTTTGAATGGAGAGTTGGTTGCGGAAGCGGCGGTGGAGTTGGGTGAGTTGGCGGAGCAAGAGGGCAGAGCGGTACGGATTGGCAATCTGCATCAGGTGTATGTTTTTGGCGACAGTGAAGCGGAAATATATGGGGATATTGAGCGGTATCCGGCATTGCGGGGGGAGGCGAGACAGAAACTACATATTACGGTCTGTCCGGGGAAGCGATATTGCCGGCGGGCGTTGACGGACACGGCTGAGATTGCGGAGCGGCTGGGGCAGGAATTGGCGGGTAAAGTTGAGGGAGTGTCGATTTGTATATCCGGTTGTCCGAACGGGTGCGGGCACAGCGGCGTGGGGCAGATCGGGCTGATCGGCAAGCTGAAAAGTTTTGAGGGTGAAAAGCGGCAGGTTTATGATTTGCTGGTTGATGGCGGAATGGGTAGAAATGAGCGGCTGGGTCGGCTGGTGGGCCGGAAATTGTCGGATAAGGAGCTGATTTTGGCGATTAAGGATCATCTGGGGATTGGTCAGTCTTGATGAAATGAGATTTCAGCAGGCTTGGCGCAGGGGGGTTTATGGCAACAAATTCTGTTTTTTGGGGGATCAAAATGCTTTATGGTCATGTTTTTTTTGTGATCAAAGTAAGTAAAATTTACCTACCCTTTTTGGCGAAGAGTTTTTTGAGGGAGCGGAGGGGGTGGTTGAGTTTGTTGATGAAGTTCAGGGTGGTGATGGTGCGTTGTAGTTTTTTGAGTTGGGGGTCGTCGGGGTGGATGGCCAGGGCGCGGGTGATGAAATCGCGGGCGGCGGTGAAATTCTTTTTTTGGAGGTTCGCGTAAGCGAGATTGTGCAGAGCGGTGAGGTGGTCGGATTCCAGTTCGAGCACTTTGTGGGAGAGGTCGATGCCTTGTTCGAGCAGGCCGGAATAATAGTAGCAGAGGCTGAGGTTTTGGTAAGGACGGGGGTCTTCGGGGCTCATGTCGATGGCTT
>DAOWAK010000275.1 GCA_030634605.1 Sedimentisphaerales bacterium | reverse complement strand
CTGGATTCCCGCCTGCGCGGGAATGACATAGTGTGGGACGTTATTTTGCTGGGCGTTCTTAACGGCCCCTTTTAGGGGCCTTCCTCATACCACCGGCTCTGCCGGTGGTCGCTGATTCCTAAGCACTAAATGCGAAACAAATTCCAATTTACAAAGGTTCAAAATTCAAAATAATCAAGTCGCCGGGCAGAGGCTGCCCGACGTACTAATCTGGATGCCCGATCAAGTCGGGCATGACAAGTCGGGTCGGGTTGGGTTATTCGGTTTGGAAGCCGAGATGGGCGAGTTGGGCGGCTAAGGTGGGGTTGGGGTGGGTTAGTTTGACGTGGGTGTTGGGGGCTTCGCGTCGGATGGGGTAGTTTTTTCTGAGCTGATCGAAGAATTTTCCGTGATTTTCGAAGGGCTGGGCTGAGATTTTGCGCAGCTCGGCGTCATCGAGGGTGATATTGTAGATGGTTGTGAGGGCCTGGTGCAGCAGGTGTTGTTGTTCTGAAGATGGTTGGTTGTCGAGGGTGATCCGGGGTGTCGGTGGGGGCGGGAGCAGTTTGCTGATTTGGAGATCGTCTGGGATTGCCAGGAATTGGCAGACTGCGGCGTGGAGCAGGGCGGTGCCGTTGGTTTTTCCGTCGAACGAATAGCCTGCGATGTGGGGGGTGGCGATTTCGGTGAGATTGAGCAGTTCGAGGTCGATGTTGGGTTCGTTTTCCCAGACGTCCAGGACGGCCCCGGCGAGTTTGTTTTGGGCGAGGGCGTTTTTGAGGGCGTTATTGTCCACGACCGGGCCTCGGGAGGAATTAATCAGGAAAGCGGTTGGTTTCAGGCGGGTGATGCTTTGTTCGTTGATAAGGTGCCAGGAGGGATCGGGGCTGTTGCGGTTTAGAGGGACATGGAGGGTGACGAAATCGGCCTGGAGGGCCTGGGACAAGGGGCGAAAGCGGGGATCGGCGGTTTTTCTCTGGAGCGGTGGATCGTTGGGGATTACGGACATTTTCAAGGTCTGGGCGAACTTTTCCAGTTTTGAGCCGATGTTGCCCACGCCGATGATTCCGATAGATTTTCCGGCGAGTGGGAGTTGGTGTTTTTGGGCCAGATTGAGCAGGGCGGCAGTGACGTATTCGGCGACGGAATTGGCGTTGGAGCCGACGGCGTCGGCAAAAGCGATGTTGCGGTTGCGCAGGTAGGGCAGGTCAATGTGGTCGGTGCCGATGGTGGCGGTTCCGACGAAGCGGACGGGTGTGCCATCGAGCAAATCGGCGTTGACTTTGGTGATGGAGCGGACGAGCAGGATGTCGGCATTTTTCAGGTGTTTGCTGGAAAGGGACCGTCCAGGCAGGAGCATTACGTCGCCTAAATGACAAAAGGCCTGCTGAACGAAAGGGATGTTTTCATCAGCTACGATTTTCATTTTGTCAACCTTAGGACGTGTGAAAAAATTATCTTCCATTTTTGTACGGCTGTGGCATCGACTGGCTACGTCAGAAAAACTCGGACTATAACCAATAGGCCTGCATTTTTCTTCCTTGCCAGTCTCGTCCTCGCTCGTTCAAAAACGAAACCTAATTTCTTTACAAGTCCTTAGTTAGTTCCTGTTGCGGAAAACGTTTATTTGTCATTCCCGCGCAAGCGGGAATCCAGAATATTGCACAAAACCGCTGTTTCGGGCCACTGGACCCCCGATTTCGCGGGGGTGACAGTCTTTCCGCAACAGGTACTAGTTAAATCAAACAGGAGCACTGGGTTTGGGCTGACTATAATCTCCGGGAAATGTATTCGCAAGGTTTAAAGGGGTATTCGGGGTGATTTTTCAGATTTTCAAATTGCTGAATTTGGTTGGATTGTGCTATTGACCGTTTCGCCAGAAGCTGTTAGAATGGATTTACCGTTCGTTGAAAACTTGCGTTTCTTTGGCGTATTCTGAGTGCGAAATCTTTATCTTTGGAGGTCAAGTATGTGCCCATTAGAACAAGATCCCTGGGGAGATCCGATTCCGTTGGAGGAGTCCGAAGAGGTGGAAGAGCCCCAACCCGCCCAGGTAGAGCAGGATATTCCGAAAAAAGAGGAGACGAAGATTGAAGGTCTGGAAAAGATTCGCTCTTTTGGTAAAGGAGCGGGTCTTTCGTTGGTGAAGGACGAGAGCAGTTACAAGAGACCGCTGAACAAAAGCGGCACGGGAGCCACGCGAGTACGGACATTTCACACCAAGATGTCTGACAATGCGATGCATTATCTTGATGGTTTGATCAACGAGTGGCTGGATGCGCATGAGGAGGTTGAAGTTAAGTTCAGCAATACGACGGTAGGGGTTGTGGAAGGCAAAAAAGCTGAGCCTCACCTCATTGTTACGCTCTGGTATTAAAGGGTAACTTTAAAAACCCGTAAGTGTTCACCGTAACCAGGATGAAACCGCCGATAGACGCCGATGAACGCTGATATTTGGTCCGGAGAAACTCAAAATATCTCATCAGCTTTGAATTACCAGCTTTTGCTGGACCGGTTCGCCGCGATCTCGGCGGGGCTATCGACGCTTCCCGCGTTCGCTGCAAGTGGGGCCGGGCACCTGATGTGAGGGCCCGTGGTGTTCGAACCCCCGGTAAAACTGAGGGCTAAATCAAAAGTAATCCACCAGCTCTGCTGGTGAGAATTCATAAGGCTCTGCCGTTCCCGCGAGATTATAGTGGTTCTTTCTCAACCAATGTTACAAGGGCAAAAAGAACCATCATGCAGAATTGGCAGATAGAAGCTCACGTAAAATGCGATTGTAAGAGACACTGTAGAAGTAAGGAATGTTCTGCCCCAAGAATACTGGATTCCCGCCTGCG
>DAOWAK010000229.1 GCA_030634605.1 Sedimentisphaerales bacterium | reverse complement strand
TTTGTCATTCCCGCGAAAGCGGGAATCCAGTATTTTTTCAAACTCTCCACCAATTGAGATTTTCCGAGACTATCCCGACGGAGTTGTTATAATATCATGCGATAGCGACACTATTAAATAATTGATCATGGTAAGTATAACTGCCGGAAATACCCATCCCAAAAGGCTCATAACTACATGAAAAAACAAGCACTTAAAAATAACAACCCAGCCAGATGGCCTGCCTTCTTTGTTCCGCTTATCATGGTTGCTGCTGCCATTCTGCTAGCTCTTTCCGCCGTTGCCGGCGTTCGGTTTTTAAACAAACCCACCGCCGTCTCCGCTCCGCCCGAAAATACCGCACCCATCAATCAATCCCTGCCCCAAATCATTCAGACCGCTCAGCTGGCTCAACAAACCGATTCCCCTCCGCTCGAAATCACCGCTCAACCTGACATCCCGACCGATCCCGCCCAGGACCGTCAGCAATTAATCTCAGCCGCCCAGGCCATCGCTCACGGCAATTTCGATCAGGCCCAACAGTTAATCGACCAGCTCCAAAACTCCGAATCCGCCCAGCTTTTCACCGAAAAACTCCGCGATCTGCTCAGCCAGAACCAGCAGTTAAACGACCAGTCCATCCAGGCTTCTCAGCAGGCTTACGATGAATACGTCGAGAACATGCAAAAAGCCATCGCCACCGCCAACTGGCGTCAAAGCATGCTCCAGACCAGCCAGGAAACCCAATTCGACAGTGAAGAAAAATCCGAAGCTGAAACCGAACTAAAAGATCAGGTCCAGCAAGCCTGGCTCGACGCCCTCAGCCAGTACAGCTCCTCCATCTTTCTAGCCGAACGCATGACCATCGAACCCAACGTCCTTCCCGAAACCCGCAACTTCATATTCGACCAGGCCCTCAAAATCGCCGCCGAGTACATCGATCAGGAAAAATGGCTCGAAGCTTACGCCCGCGTCTATCGCCCCCTGGCTATGCTCGACAAACAATCCGATTCTTACGACCAGACCGGCTCCCGCCTCGTCCGCCAGGCCATCATCTCCGGCATGTACGTACCCGACCCCAACCAGGAAACCATCTCCTGGGAAAAAAGACGTGAAGGCGTCTCCTACACCATTTATTCCGCCGCCCTCCGCAGAATCGTCGACAACTATGTAGATCAACCTGACTTCCGCGAAATGGCCAAAAAGGCTCTGGAATATTGCACCCTGCTCGCCGAAACCAGCAAATTATCTCAAACCTTCACCCAGATGCAGGACTCACTTCTGACGGACTCCTACCTCAAACAGCTCGCCGAACTGAAAACACAGCTCGATTCCACACCGAAAAACGAACTCGGTTTTTCGCATCTGCTCGGCCTGCTCCGCCATGTTCAGGATATCAATAAGCAAACCCTGCAACTTCCCCTGGATGTCATCACCGCTGAATTCGCCGAAGGCTCCTTCGTCGCCCTCGACGGCTATTCTTACGTCATCTGGCCCGGCGACGTACAAACCTTCAACAAAGACATGACCGGCGAATTCTCCGGCATCGGCGTCGAAATCACCAAACCCGCTGCCTTTCTCGTCGTCAACTCCCTCCTCGAAGGCTCGCCCGCCGAAAAAGCCGGACTCGACGCCGGCGACAAAATCACCGCCGTTGACGGCAAAAGCACCACCAACATCACCCTCGAAATGTGCGTCCAGAGAATCACCGGAAAATCCGGCACCGACGTCACCCTCACCATCGAACGCGACAGCTTCAAAAAACCAAAAGACTTCACCATCACCCGACAACGCATCGTCGTACACACCATCAAGGGCCTCTATCGCGACCCCTCAGGCCAGTGGCAGCACTTCGTTGACAAAGACCAGGGCATCGCTTATGTCCAGGTTACCAACTTCTACGGCGAAACCGCTTTCAGCCTCCGCAGCACCCTCCGCAAATTAAAATCTCAGAACATGACCTCACTAATCCTCGACCTCCGCAACAACAGCGGCGGATTCCTCTCCACCGCCATCCAGATGGTTGACAGCTTCATCTCCCGAGGCACCATCGTCAGCACCCGCAACCGTGACGGTGCCAACGAAAAAACCGACCATGCCCGCTCCGAAAACACCTTCGACGAAAAACTACCCCTCATCGTCCTGGTCAACTCAAACTCCGCCAGCGCCTCCGAAATCGTCTCCGGCGCCCTCAAAGACCACAACCGCGCCCTCATCGTCGGCTCCCGAACCTTCGGCAAGGGCAACGTCCAGGAAATCCACAACCTCCGGCCCACCCAGGCCCAACTCAAAATGACCGTCGCCTATTATTACCTCCCCAGCGGCCGCCGCGTCCATCGCGACCCCAAGGACAAAATAAGCAAAGATTACGGCGTCGAACCCCACCTCACCCTCGAACTCACCGGCCAGCAGAACCTTGACTGGATCACCACCAAACGCCAGGCCGGCATCCTCCACAGCAATGGCCAAAACCTCGACCAGAACACCGAAGAAACCACCAACACCACCGCAACTGACACTGCCACCGAACAGCCTAAACATAAAGTCTATACCGCCAGTGAACTCATGAAAACCGATTCCCAGCTCAAACTAGCCTGGCTCTGTCTCAAAGCCAACCTCATCGCCCAGTCCCTCGACTCCGAAGACCATCCCCGCGGCGAACTCGTCGGACCAGCTCTAATAGAAAATTAACCGCTCCATAACATGATCGGGTGGATATACTCGTCCTGAATGAAAACATTATGCCGGTTTTTTTGTTATTGCTGAAATAACCAGAGGTTATAGTCGGCCCTGCCAGGCATTATGATACCCATTGGGTATAAAAAGTCGTCAACTGAAATTGAGGGCCGGTCT
The DNA here is from genome assembly GCA_030634605.1 of Sedimentisphaerales bacterium. Classification (GTDB taxonomy): domain Bacteria; phylum Planctomycetota; class Phycisphaerae; order Sedimentisphaerales; family SM23-30; genus JAFGSR01. The sequence continues at coordinate 658 of DAOWAK010000229.1, read as the reverse complement.
TCTTTCTGCCGGCACAACCCAATGCCGCTTCGTTAGCTGCCGTACGGCGCACCTCTACACGCGAACCATCCACGGCAAAGGGCATCCAACCGCTGCGCTGCCAATATCCACCTGTCGCCTGGCGGTGCTCCCGCTGCGGGTGCTTTTGTAACGATTCTCGCACCGAGTTGCATGCCACCGGTCTGAAGGATCAAGGGGATTTTATCTACCTGTCGGCTTTGAGTTTACTTTTTTTCCAGATGTTGATACCTTTCTGGTTGCCGATTTTTGTCATGGTGATGTTGGTTATGCGATACTGGCCGTCGGGGTCGCGGGTGTAGTCCATTTGCCAGCGGGTCTTTATCAGGGGGATCATGGCGTAAGTTCCGGAGTTGTCGAATACGGTAATGACGCAGACTTCGATGCGGCCTTTCTGATCGCTGACCTTGGTTACCAGCAATTCTGTAATCGTGTTGGACTGGATAACCGGTTTGCTGAGATGATATTTGATGATCCCTTCGGCGGCTTTTTTGTTCAGGAAGTTGTTAATCAGGCACTTGTCACTGATGAGGGCGGTTATCTTTTCGGGCTGCTCCAGTTCGGCGGCTTCGATAATTTGTTTAGTGGCGTCCTTTAGCTGTTCCGAATTTGTCTGGATGAGGAAATCGAGCCCCAGAAA
>DAOWAK010000248.1 GCA_030634605.1 Sedimentisphaerales bacterium | reverse complement strand
CTGCCAGGCAATCGATCAGGTTAAGGTGGATGATTTGCTGTTATACGACGCGATCGTAATCGGTACGCCGGTTTATTATGGAACCATGGCTGCTGAGATTAAAAAGCTTATCGACGACAGCGTCTGCTATCACAGCAAACTGGCAGGGAAAGTCGGCGGTGCTTTCGCCAGCAGCGGCAACGTCGGCGGCGGCAATGAAACCGCTATCATGGACATCATCAAAGCTCAGCTTATTCACGGGATGATCATCCCCGGCAGTGCCCAAGGCGATCACTATGGCCCGGTATCCATCGGCAAGCCCGACGAACGCGCTATGGCCCAGTGTCAGAAATTCGGAAAGATGATAGCTGAGCTAGCGGTCAGGATGTTTGGTTGATTACCAAATTAGACTGCGATTGTAATTCATGAGTGATGCAGTTTGGTCGGCAGGGTAAAATAGAACTTGCTGCCCGCACCAGGGGTCGATTCCACCCAGATGCGTCCGCCATGACGCTCGATGACCTTTTGGCAGAGGGACAGTCCAATTCCGTTGCCGGGATATTCCTGTTTGCTGTGCAGGCGGCGGAACATATTGAAAATTCGGCCCTGGTCCTCAGATGCAATCCCGATGCCATTGTCCTGAACGGTTATCTGCCAGACATTATCCTTTTCAACAGCTTCAATTTCCACTTGCGGCGGAACGTTACTTCGAAATTTAAAAGCGTTGCTGATTAAGTGCTCCAGCAACTGATCAAGTTGTTCCTTATCGGCCCAGACTGTCGGTAGCGGTGAAATCTCAAGACAACCGCCGCTGGACTTAATGACCTCGGATAGGTTATTCATAATCTTTCCAGCTACCTGGTTAAGATCGACTTCGGCGAAAGGTTTTCCCCGGGTTTCCACACGGGAATAAACCTGAATCTCGTCGATCACTTTCTGCATATTTCCCGCTCCGCTGTGAATTTTCTCCAGCAGGCTTATGCCGTTCGGGTCCAGATTCCGGCAGTAACTATTTTGTAGGTTTTCACAACTGTTCTGGATATCATTCAAATATTTTTTAAGGTCGCTGGAGATCACTTCGGCAAACTGATCCAGTTCCCGGTTACTTCTTTCCAGGTCGGTTGCGAAAGTACGCAGCTCTTCGGCAAGCATGCGACGTTCAGTTACGTCGTAAAAAACGGTAGCAAAAAATCCCTTTTTAGGGCTGTATGCGGAAAAGTAAAACCAGCGATCATATTCTTCAATATATCGTTCAAAAGCGACTTCATTTCCGGTTAAAGCAACCTCGCCAAAATTTTCTATCCAGTCGTGGCCGGAATCTTTCATACGGGGGAAAATTTGCGAAAATCTATTACCGATAACATCATTCCGTTTGGTGCCGGTGATTTTTTCAAAAGCATCGTTAATTTCCAGAAATTCATAATCAATCGGCTGATGGTTATCGTCCAGAATTATCCGGTGATAAGCGAAGCCGTTGAGCATTTTTTCAAATAGCCGACGATATTTGGCTTCACTTTCCTGCAGGGCGTCCTGGGCACGTTTTTGCTCAGTGATATCCCGAATCGTCGCCACCCGCACTTTTCGCCCGTGAAAGGGCATCATTCGTGCGGAGATTATTATAAAAATTTCGCTGTCGTCCTTGCGAATCCCTTTGGCTTCATAAGGTGCCTCGACATATTCCTGTCGAATATTTTTCGCTACCAATTGCCGGTGATCCGGTGCGATCAACTTCAGCGAGTCCGTGCCGATTAATTCTTCCCGGTCGTAGCCAAACATAACTGAAAAAGCGGAATTAATATCCAGGATGGTTCCCTTTTCATGAATCAAAATTCCCTCGAACGCCGCCTCGGAAAGCAGACGAAATCGGGACTCACTCTCGCTCAGCTCGATTTCATTCTTTTTATGGTCGGTGATTTCTTCAATCATAATAATGATGTAATTAGGCTCACCGTCGGTTCCTCTGACCAGCGAGGCGATTAATCGCCCCCAAACCACCCGCTGGTCACTGCCGGACAGACGAAGTTCCATCTGGTAGCGATTGCAGCGGCCGTTTGCCAGGTCCTCAAACATACGAGAACTCCCCTGGCGATCTTCGGGATATACGAATTCCGGAAATTCCTTCTGCCGCAACTCCGCCCGACTGTAACCGAGCATTTCCTGCAGAGTTTCGTTGCTTTCCAGTGCCCGCCCCCGTAAATCCACCAGGGACATCCCAATGGCCGCTCCCTGAAAAATCGCACGTAACCTTGACTCCCTTTCGCGCAATGCTCTTTCACTTATTCTAAGCTGCTGATTGGTAAGCCGAATTTCTTCCTCGGCCCATTTACGCTCGCTGATATCACGAAATACGATAATAAAGTTTTTTTGGCCTTTATATTCGAAAAGCGCACCGCGAATTTCCACATCGATAGTAGTGCGGTCTTTTTGAGTGCCGATCGTTTCGATCTGAAATTCACCCTGTTCCTGAATAGCACGACGGTGTTTCTCGTAACGTTTCTGATGATCGATATGAATCAAATCCGGAATTTTAAGGTCGTAAAACTCAGCCGAAGTGTATCCGAATATCCTTGTAGCCTGGGGATTGGCATCAATAATTTCACCGTCAAAATCCACTACAAACACCGCATCCAGGGCCGAGTCAAACATGCCGCGATACCGCGCTTCGCTGTCGCGCAGGGTGTTTTGAGCTTCGATCAACTTTGCTTCCTGCTCCAGTTGCCTGATAACCTGAGCGATTACCGTCGGCAGCAATTCCAGAAAGGCTCCTTCCTTCATTATGTAATCCCGGGAACCTTCCTTCATCATTTCCACAGCCAGTTTCTCGTCACCCTGGCCGGTTACCATAATGAAAGGTGTCAGGATAATGTTTTTTCGCAACAGTTTGACCAGCTTTTTCCCGGTCATATCCAAAAGCTTATAGTCCAGCAGCATCAAGTCCGCATGGTTCGATTTCAGCCAGGATATCGCCTCCTCACCGGATACCGCGGTTTCGACTTTATATCCTTCCCGCAGTAGCCGCCTTTGGACCAGATGCGACAGCCCGGCGTCGTCTTCGACTACGAAAATAGTGTATTTTTCATATTTTTTGCTCATTAACGTCTGCTCTTAAAAATTATCTCCAGGTCACAATTCTGACAAAATATCTCACTGTATTTTACTGACTCTTCGTTGTCTTTCTTATCTGTAG
>DAOWAK010000036.1 GCA_030634605.1 Sedimentisphaerales bacterium | reverse complement strand
GTACGGTGAGGTCCTGCTCTTCCAGGAACAGCTTAAGAAACAGCTGCTCAAGCCGACCGTATATATTCCAGTCCACAAAACGCAAATCATCCCCGGCAACGTAAGGACGATGGTCGGCAAACTCGACACTCTGGCCGCGACGCTTGGAACGACGCTGTCCCTGAAGCTTGCCCTGGAGTATTTTTCGACTGAGCAAGTCGAGCGCATCAAGCCGGGCCATGAAAGCCGGGTCTAGCAGGTCAGTAATACGCGGTTGTGTTTTGGCAGTTGAATTTGCCATTCCGGTTATCCTTATAAAAGCCACAGCTAATGCCGACTGCCGAGATGATTTCGGGCCTATAAGGCTTTCTCCTTTTATTACGATTTTAAGGTTTGTAGGGTTCGCATCAATTTTATGGCACATTAACCGACTGTTCAGCCGATTTCGGGATTTCGCTCAGGATTTGCTTGAGAATATCGTCGCTGCAGATGCCCTCGGCTTGGCCTTCGAAGTTTAACAAAATGCGGTGGCGAACCGCCGGCAGATAGGAATCGGTAATGTCGGCGAAACTGAGGTGATAACGACCATCCAGCATCGCGCGGACTTTACCCGCCAGTATCAAAGCCTGAACACCCCGGGGCGAAGAGCCAAAGCGGATGTATTTGTTGGTAATTTCGGGGGCAAATTCACCTTGCGGATGAGTGGCCAGCGTAAGTCGGATAGCGTAGTCCTGAACATGGTCGGCAGCCGCAACCCGCTTGACCAACTCGCAGCCGGAGTTTATCTGTTCGGTGTTGATAACGGGCTTGGCCTGGGGAGTTTCAGCGGTGGTAGTGCGATCGATAATAGTGCGAAGTTCTTCGCGATTACTGTAGGGAACAAGCAGTTTGAAAAAGAACCGATCGAGTTGCGCTTCAGGCAGCGGGTAAGTGCCTTCCTGTTCGATGGGATTCTGAGTGGCCAGCACGATAAAAGGCTGCGGAAGTTGATAAATCGTGCCGCCGGAAGTAACCGAATGCTCCTGCATAGCCTCGAGCATAGCCGATTGGGTCTTGGGAGTGGCACGATTAATTTCGTCGGCGAGGATAATCTGACCGAAGATGGGACCCTTCTGAAACTCAAAGCTGCGCCGCCCCGACGCCTGGTCTTCCATGACAATGTTGGTGCCGACGATGTCAGCCGGCATAAGATCGGGGGTAAACTGAATTCTACCGAAATCTAACGACAATGCCGAGCTCAAAGTGCGCACCAGCAGGGTCTTGCCCAGCCCGGGAACACCTTCGAGCAGAACATGACCGCCGCAGAACAGGCAAATCAGAGTATTCTCGATGATGTCGTCATGGCCGACGATTACCCGGGAAATTTCAGCATGCAACTTGGCAAACATGTCTCGAAATTCGCTGCACTGTTTTTCAACGTTTTCGGATGGCCTCTGGTTTTTAGCCATTATAAATCTCCTGTGTCAATTATCTTTATTTCGTTTGTTATCTTTATTTTGCCGATCCGCAGCTTTACGCTTGGCCCGCAAAAGCTGTTGAATGTGACTTTGATCCTGCTCCTCGGGAGAAACGGTTGGTTTTACCCCGTCAGCAGCTTTCTTCGCAGAATCCGGCGCAGTTTGCCCATCAGACTTACCACCGGCCTGCTGAGCAGCTTGCGCCCCGCCGGCCTGGGGCATTTCCATAGCAGCCTGACCGGCACCTTGGTAACGCCGCTTAGCTTGCGATTTTGAAACAGCATTATCCTGGGCGCCGCTCGTGTAGCTGTCCCGAACTTTTTGACGGGTAACTTTCAATCTTTCCAGGGTTTGTTCCGATTTTTTCGCCGATGTCGGGGATCCCAAAACACTCGCCAGCTTTATCGCCAGGGCTTTGAAATCAATAGCTATCCTGCGCACCGCTACATCAAGCAGAAAAACCACCAGCCAGATCAGCATCAGGGGCTGATTAATGGGCAGGTGCGTTTCAGGAAACTTAACGCCTGCAGCCGAGAAAATGTCTGCCTGTTCGGGATCTTCTGACAGAATTCTACCGCCGGTAATAGTGCTCACTTGCTGGAGCAGTGGAAAATTATCAGATAGATCACGATATTCCGGGGCAAACGGAACCGTTATAGGAGTTTGGCTGATTTGAGGCTGGGCATCTTCACCGAGCTTTTGATAACGCAGATTCAAAATGTAATTTCCGGGACTGTCAGCCTGAAAGCGCCCCAGGTATTGGCCGGGGCCGGTTTGAGTAAGTTGCATATTTTTGGCGGAAATATCCGGGCTGATAACCTGAGCGTCGATGTTGGAAAGACTCTGGAATCTGCCCTCCGGATCAATCGCTTCGATGTTAACGGTAACGTCGCGGCCATTAACATCAGTTAGAATCTCGCAATCGCCGGTTTGGGCAGATTTAGCACTCCACAACAGAGCTTGCTCCCAGAAGTTTTTTGCCTTACTCCAGCCCAGCCACTTCGATCCCCAGCGGCTGTCTATTGAACTGGTAAACACCAGACAGCGACCCAGCCCTGACTGACAGGTGGCCAGAACCGGATCACCCTGATCACTGTTAAGGATTATCTGGGACAAACCCGGTTTAGGACCGGTTAGTACATAACCATCCAGATCAGGAAGCGGCACTGACAGCCCCTGGGTGATTTCGTTGAGCGAATAGCTGATTTGCGGGGTAAAGGTTTCTTCGACAATAAGTGCCCGACGGACCACCTGAGCTTCCTTGATGAAAATCTGCGGCAACTGACTCGGATTTTTCACATTGTAAAAACGCCCGCCCGTAAGCTGGGCAATACGCCGAAGACTGTTAACGTCTGCAGGCGAATGAGGAAAAATCCCCACGCCCGTGCAGGTGATGCCGGCCTGTTTGAGTTTTCCAAGTAGTTGTCCGCTTGGCGGTGAGGGATCACCGTCACTGATAACAATTACATGTTTCTGGGCGGCGTCGCTATCTTTGAGTTTGTCATAAGCAGCCTGAATATGCGAAGCCAGATCAGGCATATCACCCATTTGCATTTGGTTGATAGCAGACATAACCGCCGATTTGTCACCGGCTACCGAAAGCGGGAAAACCCAATTACTACTACCCTGCTGCCAGCCGTAGGTGAGAATGCCTACCAGATCATGGCGACTGAGAGTCTTAACCGCCGCCTGGGCAACTTTCTTACCCCAGTAATTTCCCTGCGGCATTTCGCAGGCGTGCATAACCAGCACAAGTGCACCTTTGGGAAGTTGTTTCTTCTGCGGCGGATCAAGATCAACCGGCAAAATTTCTGCCACCGGCGAACCAATCCATCCGCCGGCACCGAAAGCCTTCGGGCCGCCAGTCATAATCAGCCCGCCGCCGAGATCGTTAACGTAACGAGTAAGCAATTGTTGCTGATGGAAAGAAAAGTTTCCGCAGTCGGTGTTGGCCAAAATTATAGCGTCCGCATCCATCAATTGCGGCAGATCAGTGGGAAAATCATCGACTAGGCAATACCGAATATCCAGATTAGTAGTACTCAGTAAATCACGCAGAATTTGCCCGGAAGTCCCGTCAGTGTCAACCACCAGAACGTGGCCGGGACCGAGAACAGCCGTCAAAGCCGAAACCTGGTTGTTCTGAGTAATCTTGTCCTGCTGCGGATCATCAGGAACAAACGTTGCCTTAAAGTCATGAATCCCGCGTGTGCTCAGCGGCAAAGAGATGGTTTTAATATTAGTGCCCGGTTTCAGATGCACTGTAGCGGCAATCTGATCTGAGTCAGGATCGATATCGACACTTGTACCATTGAGGGTAAGAAACAGTTTTCCCTGAGTTTCTACCGTCGAGGCCAGCACAAAACGCAGGGAAACAGTTTGCCCACTGCGCGCATGAGCAGGAGCAACCAGCCGCTTGAAAATCACTTCATTTTTATATTGATATCGCAGGGGAAGCACATCGATAGGAATTTGGTTGGCGGCGGCGATGCGGGCCGCTTCTTTAAGGTCGCCATCGGTCTCGTTGCCGTCGCTGATAAGCAACAATCGGGTAGCGGTATCGGGCGGTGCGATAGCAAGAGCCATTTGCACACCATCACAAAGCCGGCTTTGTCTGCCAAAAAGTGTAGTGTTACGCTGCCTGATTTCGGTGCTTGAACTGGGTAACTTGGATATGCTCGCGGCTTCGGCAATATCGACAACAGCAAACCGATTAGGGGCGATTTTGTCCGGCAGGGACTCATCGAGATATTGCAGAGATGCCTGAGCCAATGACTCTGGGATGGACAAACTGCGGTCCAGAATCCCGATTACACAAAGATTCTGATTTTCTCTGGTCAACTTGGGCTGAGCCAACAATCCAACCAGCAAAGCAACAGTCAAACAGCGAAAAACAACCGCCAAAAAACGCCGCACCGCTCCCAGGGTAGCAAGGTTATGCCTCGCCAACCACAGCAGCGGGATAATCAGCACCAAGCCAATCAACCAGGCCGGCTGCGCAAAATAAATGTGATAATTACCTATCATGTACCGATCACAATTGAGAACGCCATACTGTTCACTTAGTAACCAAAAATCTTACAGCCCTTCAGAATGGGCTCTGCCAGGAGTTATAACACCCATTGGGTGCTGCCAAACCTGAATACGGTTATTTCCGGCATCAACAATATAAACCCGATCGTGCTCACCAACAGCTAATCCCCAGGGATAGGCCAGTTGGCCAAGCTCACGTCCGGCTTGGCCTAATATTACTAATGAATTACCATCGGAATCAAAAGATTGTATCCGATTGTTACCGTATTCGCAAACTAACAACGTCCCATTTTTCAGTATGTCAAGATCATATGGATATCGCAACTCTCCCGGCCCGCGACCAACTGAACCGAAATAACAGATCAGCTTGCCATCGAAGTCATACACAGCGATCCGGTGGTTGCAGGCATCGGCTACGTAAAGTCGCCCACGCTCGACATCGACCGCCAAACTCCCAGGCCGGGATAATTCACCAGCCTCTGAACCGGCACTGCCAAACGAATACAAAAATTCGTGCCGGCGATTAAAGACAGAAATCCGGTCATTACCACCATATTCACTGACAAAAATTCTCCCGTCACCCGCAAAAGCAACATCCGTAGGATAGATAAAGCACCCCTCAGTCTCGCCGAAACTGCCGAACTTGTGGACAAGTCCCCCTTCAGGAGAAAAAACAACAACGCGGTGGTAATGAGTATCGGCAACGTACAAATTTCCATCCGGCGCAAAACTAAGCCCCACAGGTTTGCCTGCTTCGATCTGGGGCATGTCAATCTGGTCGAGGAAATTACCCTGCCCATCGAAATGTTGTATTCGACCGGTCTTGTCAATAACAAAGACGGAGTTATCGCCGGCTAGCTCAATTGCCCGGGGATAAGTAAATTGCCCCTGTCCCCGGCCCAGCGCTCCGAATGAGTCGATCACCTTGGGGCCGGAATCACCGCTAAGCGATTCTTCGCAACCACAAACCGCCAGGATACAAAAACTCACCGTGATCAACATGGCCGAGCGGGTTAGCTTTCTCGCATGAAAAAGCACAACGACAATCAAAGTAAGCACTATAAACAGACCCACCAGCGCCAGGCACGATACGATAACCTGCTGGTCGCGGGCATAATGCATCTGATTGAGCACCCGCTGGGCAAAATTTGGCAACCCGGCAGGCAGCAGCACCATTGTAGCCGACAGTTCGGTTAAACTGAACATAACCAGCAGCAGAAAAGTTCCCACAAAAATCGGCCAGGACTGCCGCAGATGCACAAAGAAAAAAGTTTTGAATCGCGACGCGGTATCCAGCCGGCTCATTTCCGTAAGGACTTTTTGGCGACTGTCCCGGCTCAACAACAAAACAATCAGAGCCACCCCGGCAAAACGCACTATCTGGCCGGCACAAACCAGCAGCCAGCTTTGCCGCACAGCCTGACCAACCGAGACCGCCGAAAGCAGACCTAGCAAAGACGCCGCGGGCAATGATGCTGGAATTAACATCGCAAAAAAGATTGAAAACCGCACCATAAAAGCCAGCCATTTGCCAAATTTTCCATAATCACCCAGAATAATAGTACCCCAAGCCAACAGATAAGCTCCCAACGCAGCTGCCCCGGCAATTGCCAAAGACCACGCCAACTCGTCCAGGTGCAGAATGAAAAACTGCACAAAGGGTTCCGCACTGCTCAGATTACCAATCAGCAATATCAACGGAACCAGCAGGGAAATCGCCAAAAGCGAAATCGTAATCAGCCATGCAATAAATGATTTTTCAAGTCGGGGCGGCTCCAGGGTATTGGTTTTGTCGGACCAGGACGGACAAACCCAACTGAGAAAAACCGCCACCACCAACGCAACCAATCCAACCGGCCAGGCGGCCTGAACCACAGCAGCCGACGAACCGGTAAGTTCATAAAGCACCGCTAATTCAGTACCGATGGTTTTGACCCCAGCCAGATGAAAAGTGGCAAAATCCGACAGCGTCAGAACAAAACAAACCCCAAAAGCCAGCAACATTGGCCGGGCCAACAGCGGCAAAGTTATTTTCGTAAATTTCCGGCGATTATCGGCGTCCAGCGAAGCCGCCATAAAAACTTGCCGGTCGAGATTACGCCACCCCTGACCGATCACCAACGCCGCCAAAGGCCAATACCACAAAATCAAAACCAGACCCGCCCCAGCCCATCCCACGAAACGGGCCAACTCAACATTAGCCGCAATCGCCCGTCCCAACTCCGTCGTAGGGGCCGACAACAGCGACCACGCATAGTAAAGCACGTACCGCGGCAACACCAACGGCATCAACAGAATCATCAACAGCCAGCAACTGCCCGACCTGGACGTGCCCAGCAATCGGCCCGGCAGATAACCCAGCAAAACTGCCGCAAACGCAATCAATCCCGCCAGTCCAAATGACTTCAGCCACAACCCCGGCGCCTGCTGAATCACATCAGCATCACCGGTAGCGGAGTTTTGCTGAATAAAAATCCCAACCAGCGGCAATAAAAATAACCCTGACCAGATTGCCAGTGTTACAAAAATAATCATTTTTGTCGTAGCAGGTTCATGTCTCACTGAAAAATTCCCCCAGCCGTTTCAATAGCGACGGGCAGCTGGTCGGCGACTTTCTGGTAATCAATCTCCAGGTGATTATCAAGAGCGAACTTCTTCAGACTCACCGGCAACTGATCCATGGTTTTATTGACCGGAATATTATGTGAATACGATTCCAGCAGCATTTCTTCGAGTTTATCGCTTAGTAAAAATTCCATAAGAATCTTTGCCGCTTCCGGATTTGGAGCATTTTTAATCAAAGCCGCAGTGTTGGGAATAGCCAAAGCGCCTTTTCCCGCCTGATCGTGAGGATGCATTGCGATCGGCCATTTATTCCTCTGTCCCGCATATACATCGTCGGTATCGGTCAAACAAACATCCGCCCGTCCCGATGCCACCATCCGAACTGCCGTGCTGTTGCCCGCCACAATTTGAACCTGGTTCTCCCTGAGCTGCCGGAGAATTTCTGCCGCACCCTGTTCACCGTAATGCACAAACCAACTGGCAACATCACCACCGGTGGTGCCGAACTGAGGAGTCGCCATCACGAGCCGACCTTTCCATTTTTCATCAAGCAAATCCTCAAGTGATTTTGGCGCCTCTTCAGCAGTTACCCGGTTTCTGTTGTAACCGATAACCCGACACCGCAAAGCAAATGCATACCAACGTCCTTCAGGATCGGCAAACTGGCCGGGCCATTCCTTGGTACGCTCGCTGGAATACCCCTCCAGCAATCCCTCGCGGGCCAGTCGAATTGTATGGAAAATCTCACCTGACCAGAACACATCCGCCAACGTAGCAGCCGACTCAGCACGAATTTTCTGCACCAGACCAACAGTCTTGCTGGCTTCAGTATCAAAACGGGTCAGCACTTTAACGCCGCTGAGACGCTCAAATTCCCGGATAATCGGTTCCGCTACCGCCTGATCAACAGAACAATAAAGAACAACCTGCCTCGACCCCGCGGAAGAATCGCCGCCAGATGAATCATTTTTACAGCCCGATAGAAGAACCGGCAAAGCCACAGCTATAATAGCGATAAGTGATCCAAAT
>DAOWAK010000221.1 GCA_030634605.1 Sedimentisphaerales bacterium | reverse complement strand
TTAGTAATAAATTTTTCCGTACTCTTAAGGTGATCCCTGCCCAGTCGGTGCCAATCGTCGTGGATCTGAAAACAGTTGCGACGCAGTTTATTAATGAAACCGATTTTTGTCGGGAAGGTGGATTGAAATGTATTTCAGTTAAGTTGAACCAAGCCGGCGACGGACAATATTCCGGTATTGCCCGGTTTGAATCCGGCGAGCAGGTTAAGGTGAAGGTCAGTTTGTCTGGTGCAAAGAAATTTATACAGGTGGATCGGGGAAATCTTTTTGGTTTGGCTGAGAAATATTTTATCAAAGATGAAAATCAGGATTAAGGACGTGTAAAGAAATTTGTTAAGTTTTTTAATTGAAAACCATAGAGGCGTGATACATGAGTGATGCAAATTCGGCACATACCAAGATTGCGAAATATGAATTCTGGCGGAAACGGGTTTTCATAATGACCTGGCTTTCCTATGCGGGTTTCTATTTTACGCGTAAGGCTTTTTCGGTGGCCAAGATCGGCCTGCAAAACGACCCGGACATTTTGATGGACAAATTCAGCATGGGTGCCATCGACCAGGCTTATCTAATCGCTTACGCCTGCGGTCAGCTGCTCTGGGGGATATCCGGTGACAAGCTGGGTACCCGGCGGGTGATTCTGGTCGGGATGCTGGTTTCGGTGGTTGTCGGTTTTTGTATGGGGCTATCGTCGGTTACGTTGGCGTTCGGAATATTTTTCTGCATTCAGGGGCTTTGTCAATCGACCGGCTGGGCACCGCTGACCAAGAACATCAGTTACTTCTATTCTCAGAAGGAGCGCGGGGTAGCCATGGGTTGGTGGTGTACTAATTACGCGGTCGGCGGGATGTTGGCAACGCCATTTGCCGGCTACATGGCTGATTATTTTACCGATTGGCGTTACAGCTTTTTTGCTTCGTCGATAGTGCTGCTTATCGTTTGGCTGCTTTTTGTTTTTTGGCAGAGAAACCGTCCCAAAGATGTTGGATTGTTCTCCATTGAGGAATACCACGGCGAAAAGGAGGCAGTTCTCGACAGCCACGAAAAACCCGAAGAAGAACCCGAAGGCTCCTGGAAAACCATCATCGAAGTTTTAAAAAATCCGATGATTTTGCGGCTGGGGCTGGTTTATTTGTGTATGAAACCTACCCGTTACGCTATTTTGTTCTGGATACCGTTGTATCTCAGCGAAAGGCTCGGCACCGGCATGGGTGAATCGGGCTTGATCAGTGTGGCGTTCGAGTTTGGTGGTCCTTTGGGAGTGCTCTTTGGCGGTTATATGTCGGATAAGGTTTTCAACTCCCGACGGATGCCCATTTCCGTTATCTGTCTGTTCTGCCTGGCTGGGGTGCTGTTTATCTTTGAACCGTTGGCGTTGTTGAAGAGCAAGCTGATTATTGGCGCACTGCTCTTTGCGGTGGGTTTTTTCCTTTACGTACCGGATTCGCTGGTCAGCGGTACCGCTGCGATTGATTTCGGCACCAAAAAAGGCGCCTCGACCGCTGCCGGTTTTATCAACTGCTGCGGTTCTGTCGGGGCGATTTTCGGCGGCGGCCAGGCGGCGGCCTGGGTAATGGAGACCTGGGGCTGGAATACATTATTTATTATCCTGGGCATCCTGGTTTGTATTGGCGGGTTGGTGCTGATTCCCAAATGGAACGCTGTGCCTGCGGCACCTGAAAACAACAATGGTAAATAACCCTGCGATTGTTTACTGAATTGATTTATAAAAAAACGGGACGATATCGATGCTGATGTCGTCCCGTTTTTTTTATGACACCGTGAGCAGTTTATCACCGCGTCAGGATTTTATGATTTGGGGGCGAAACGCTTATTTTTTAGCGGCTTCGCGGATTGATTTGTTGATGCGGACGCTGCACCAGTCCTTACCGCACATGGTGCAGTGATCGGTCTGGGGCAGGTGAGTTTCATCGCGCATCTGCTTAGCAGTTTCCGGGTCCATCGCCAACTGAAGATGCTGGTCCCAGTCCAGATCGGCGCGGGCCTGGCTGAGTTTGTCGTCCCACTGGCGCGAGTTGCCGATCCCCAAAGCCACGTCGGCAGCATGAGCGGCTATGCGGCAGGCGATGACACCCTGGCGAACATCGTCTTCGTCGGGCAGCCCCAGATGTTCCCGCGGCGTAACGTAACACAAAAATGACGCGCCGTAAAAAGCAGCAGCGGTGCCGCCAATGGCGCTGGTGATGTGGTCGTAACCGGGGGCGACATCGGTAACCAGCGGGCCCAGTACGTAAAATGGAGCGCCCTGGCAGATTTCCTGCTGCATTTTCATGTTCTTTTCAATCTGGTTGAAGGGGACATGCCCGGGCCCTTCGACAATTACCTGGCAGCCTTTATCCCAGGCGCGTTGGGTCAGTTCGCCAATGGTGCGCAGCTCGGCGATCTGGGCATCGTCGGTGGCGTCGGCCAGACAGCCGGGCCGCAGTCCGTCGCCCAGGCTGAAGCTGACGTCGTATTCCCGCATGATATCGCAGAGATCGTCAAAAACTTCATAGAAAGGATTCTGCTTATTGTGGTGGATCATCCACTTGGCTAGCAGTGACCCGCCCCGGCTGATGATTCCGGCCAGTCGTTTTTCCGTAAGCGGCAGATGTTCTTTCAGTTCGCCGGCGTGCATGGTGAAAAAATCGACACCTTGTTCTGCCTGCTTGCGGCAGGTCTGGAGAATGTCGTCGTAAGTCAGCTCCTCGATAGGCTTGCTGATAATCATTTCGTATAGTGGCACGGTGCCCATGGGGATGGGACTGTTTTCGATAAGGTTGCAACGACAGCGGTCCACGTCGCCGCCGGTGGAAAGGTCCATCACGGCGTCGGCGCCGTATTTCAAAGCCATGTTCAGCTTGCGCAGTTCGCCGGCCTGGTCCGAAGCCAGTGGTGACGCGCCGATGTTGGCGTTGATTTTGGTGGTGATGGCTCGACCGATGCCCTTGGGTTTGAGGGTGGTTTGCAGGTGGATTTTATTGGCGGGGATCACCAGCTTGCCTGCGGCGATCTGCTCACGGATAAAATCCGGCTCGACACCTTCAAATTCAGCGACGTGCCGCATGGCTTCGGTAACAATATTTTTTCGAGCTTGTTCTAGTTGTGTCATGATAATTTCTTAGGCTCGCCCACGTTTCCCCCGGCGGTTTGGTTGTTTTCTACGAAATTTATATAATGCCCGGCATTCATTTCTAACAATTGTGCCAGGCCTCAGCTTCCATCATTTTATCGACCCGCTTGATGTGGCGGCCGCCTTCGAATTCGGTGGATATCCAGCTTTCGATGATCCGGGCAATCAGCGGATCGTTAACCAGCATCGCCGGCAAACATAGTATGTTGGCATCGTTGTGCTTGCGGGACATCTGGGCGGTTAGCTCGTCGTGGCATAGTGCCGCCCGAATACCGGCGACTTTGTTGGCGGTGATGGACATGCCGATACCACTGCCGCAGATCAGCACGCCGCGGTCAGCCTCTTTGGTCGAAACTGCTGTCGCAGCCGGAATGGCAAAATCGGGATAATCACAGCTTTTCGATTCATTGGTCCCGAAGTCAATCAC
>DAOWAK010000079.1 GCA_030634605.1 Sedimentisphaerales bacterium | reverse complement strand
ATGGCTTAACAGGTAACGAGCCGTATAATTCCGTCGAGAGTTCCACCGACATTCCCGCCGTTAGCAGAACCGACCGGCCCGCGCTGGACTTAGAAACCGGTTTATTGTTCTGCCCACCGGGGTCCACCTGGATGAACACTTTGAATCCCGCCGCCACACCAAGGGCGGGTTTCCCGGTTGAGATTCAGGCCCTTTGGTATCAGGTGCTGGAAGTGCTGGCGAATATCTACCCACCTTATGCTGATGAAGCCCGCCAGGTCCGAGATCTAATTGCCCGGAACTTTATGGAGTTGTTCTGGTCCGACCAGAAAGGTTATCTTGCTGATGTTCTGGTGGCGTCTAAACCAGACACTTCCCGAAAGGCGATATCCGATTTTGCTTTACGATTCAATCAGTTAGCAGCAATTTTTGCCGGGCTGGTACCCGTTGATAACGCTCGCGGGATTGTGGGCAAAATAACCTCCCGCCTGCGGGTCTCTGCTTCACTGCGATCCCTGGCAGAGATACCGCTGGCGGTCCCTCTGGAAATTGTTAGCGAACGGGGCGAGCTCTTAGCCGATCCGCGGTTACCCTATCTGGGCCGTTGCGTTGGGAACGAGACCCAGCGACGACTGGCTTTTCACAACGGCTCCGCCTGGTGCTGGGCTTATCCGGGGTACGTTGAGGCTTGTGCGGCGGTATATGATTTTTCCGAACAGACGGTCAAAGAGGCGTTGGCGATTTTTGAACCTTTCCGCAGTGAATTGACCCAGAGCGTACTGGGCAGCATTTCCGAAATCAAAGACGGCAATTTTCCCCATACCTCACGGGGCTGCGGCGCTTACGCACTCAGCGTTGCCGAGGCCCTTCGGGTTTACCTGCGTTTGAAATATAACCAAAACCAATCTCATCACGATCTGGCTCCGGAGCTTCAGGATTAATCTCGTTTAAGGGGGCGGTGATTTTTTGCGGTATATTTTTGACTTCGGCCCGGCAATATCCCTTGCGCGAAAAAAATCCCCAATGGGTTCATAATGCCTGGCAGCCCACTTCCGTGGGGGCTAGCTCAAAGAGCTGTTCAGATTCAGGTTTACAAAACGAGCAACATGGGAATGACGACACGGAGCGGAGAGCCCGGCACGGAATCAATAGACGAACAACGAACGGCGATCCGCGGCACAGGGGAAAGTCCGGCAAATGCAGAAGAATACCCCGCGTTACCACGCGATGCTGAATATTCTTCTGAGTAAGTTCTGGAGGGCGTGATTTTTCCGTGAACGGTTACGAAATAGCTATTTCGTGCGAAAAATGTCATTCGTCTCCCCAAAACGCTGTTCCCCCCAGTAAACGCTTACAAACTGCGCAAAAACTTGGCATGACGGCCCGTTGGTCGGGGATTGTGGGGTACGGGTGCCATACCAAGTTAAATACGATTCAATATTCAGTTATTTCCTGAGGAATTTCACCCCATAATCCCTTCTCACTAGTATTATCGTCAGATGAAATTTACTACACAATAGGGAAAAATCGGTTTTTAGGCTTCGAAATACCTGACATTGCGGCCTATAACTTCTTTTTTGGTAGGGTTTTAGCCAGGATGGTACGAATTCCTGTAAAAATCAGAGTGTTAAGTGATATGGAACTTGCTTTGTCAAAAAAACAGAAGAAATTGAAACCTGAGTAGTTTCTGTTGCATGGGTATTTTCTTTCCGATGGAAAAATAGGCAGAATATGGTTATTGGTGGCAGGATTCGGCAGGAAAGATATCTTACCGAGCGGATTCTAGTACAGTGTCCGTGGAATAATGTTGGGTTATCTCGCGGTGCCTATCGAGCGGATGCAAGGAAAAAACACACAGCCATATTTGAGGATATGTCGAGTTTTTCTGATGTAGCAGACGCCGATAGCCACAAGAGAGAACCCGGCAGAATTACGCGGACACTGTACTAGGAATCCAGGGAGGTCAATCCTTCGCGTATAGCGTATTTTGTCAGTTCCGCCACGCTGTGAATACTCAGCTTTTCCATGATATGCTGGCGGTGAGTTTCAATTGTCTTGACGCTGACGTGGCAATCAGCGGCGATATGTTTGGTGGTTTTGCCTTCAGCCAGAAGCTGCAAAACCTCACGTTCACGGTTGGTCAGGACCGAAAAAACCGAAGCTCGTTCACCGGTGGGTTTGTGCACAAAGTCTTCCACTATCAAATCCGCGATACCCGGACTTAGATAGGTATGGTTGGAAACCACGGTATTAATCGCGCGGATCAGTTCTTCAAACGCGCAGTCTTTGAGCAGGTACCCACAGGCATTGGCTTTGAACATTTCCGTCACAAAGCGACGGTCGGAATGCATTGACAAGGCGATTATCTTGGTATCGGGCAGTGCCGATAAAATTTGCCTCGTAGCTTCAATGCCGTTCAAATCGGGCATACTCACATCCATGACCACTACCGTTGGATTGAGACTGGTCGCCAGTTCCACCGCCGAGCGGCCGTTGTCGGCGTCGGCCACAACTTCCATATCGGGTTGTTTTTCAATCAACGCCCGCAACCCGTCCCGGATAATCTTGTGGTCGTCAGCCAGTAAAATTCTGATGATGTTTACTTTTTTACCTTCCATTAATCTCTCATTTTTGCCGGTGCTGATAATATTACAGTTGTCCCCTTCTCCGGATTTGAATTTATCTGAAATTCGCCGCCCATAAAGGTTAAGCGTTCGCGAATATTGAATAATCCAAATCCCGCCGGAGCGGTCGATGATTTCATTTTGGCGTAATCAAAGCCAACTCCATTGTCTGCTACCGAAATTTCAACTTTATCGCCTTGCTGCTTTACCGAAACGTTTACCTCACTGGCCTGGGCATGTTTGGCCACGTTGACCAGCAATTCGCGTACTGCCTGAAAAAAAAGCACTTGAATGTCAGTGGAGATCGAGTTTTCTACCGGGCTATCCACAAGGTTGATAGCCAAACCATGCTGTTGCCCGGTTTTGTCCACCAGCCATTCCAGTGCCGCTTTCAGTCCTAATTCGTATAGAATAGGTGGGCTTAGTTCGAAAGTCAATGATCGTGTAAATTTTATTGTCTCATCTATCATTAAACCAAGTTCATCTGTTGATTTGCGGTGTTCATCGGAATCAACCATTTGCCGGATGTATCCCAGTTTTATTTTCGACAGTGCCAGAACCTGGCCGATATTGTCGTGCAGCAGGGTGGACATGTGTCTGCGCTGTCGTTCTTCGGTCAGGGATAATTCCGACGCCAGAAAACGTAACTGTTCCTGGTATTCAGCCAATTTTTTCTCTGCCTGCCTTTGTTCGGTAATGTCGGTTCCTGAAGAGAGCGTACCGATAATTTTGTTTTTATCGTCTCTGATTGCCGTATTGTGCCAGGCAATAAGTTTTTCGGTTCCGTCTGTGGCCAAAATCGGTCTTTCGTAATATTCCACCGGATCAATCTCGCCTGCCATTAACTTCTTGAAATCCAGTTTGTTTGTTTTTCGATGCCGGGCCGGCACACAATTGTCAAACCAGTTTTGCCCGAGAATCTCCTGCTTTGAATATCCCAGGATTTCGCGCCCTTTTTGATTGATCAGGCTGGTATTACCGTCGACGTCAATTGCCAAAATAATCGATCCGGCAATATCCAGGAACTGTTGGGCCCGATTTTTTTCTTTGCGCAATTGCTGTTCAGTTGCGATAAGTTGCTGGTTGGCTGCTCCCAGTTGCTGATTTGAGGCCCGTAATTGTTGTTCGTTGGCTTCTAATTGATGATTTGCCGCCCGCAACTGTTGTTCGTTGGCTTCTAATTGCTGATTTGCAGCACGTAACTGTTGCTCGTTGGCTTTTAACTGCTGATTTGCAGCACGTAACTGTTGCTCGTTGGCCATCAACTGCTGATTGTAGGCTTCCAACTGCTGATTGGCCGCTCGCAACTGCTGTTCATTGGCCGCCAGTTGTTGATTCGCTGCGGTGAGTTGCTGATTCGTGGCCTGCAATGCCCGTTCTGCCTGCCGACGCTTGGCGATAAGGTCCCAATCCCGCAAAGTTCTCTCGGCTACATGGGGCAGGTCGGATATGTTTTCCGAGGATTTGACTATGTAGTCCATCGCCCCGGCTTTCATCGCTTTGACAACCTTGGCTTCACCAAAGTGTTCCGTAATCACTACGATGGGATATTTTGCTGCCAGGTTATCCTTGAAAAAAACTTCCACCCATCCACTGTCCGGGTGAAAAATATCCACGAAAATCAAATCCACACTATTGCGGACCAAATGTTCCAGGGCTTCGGCATGAGTTGCCACAACTGTCAGGTCAAACGGTTTTTCGCTGTGTTTGAATTTTCGCCCTATCAAGGCTGCCTGTGCCTTGTCGTCCTCAACCAGCAAAATCTTAAAAATCGTCTCAGCCATAATTGTGCGTTATTCGCGAATAACTTCCTTTGTCGTTTTGGTAGGTTTTTGCGGTTTTATGGAAAAATCCCATAACAGCATGTCCCTGCTGCTACCTTCGGTGTAGTAACATCTACCATATTTGATATCAAGCGTAATGCTGCGGCGTAAATTATCACCGGTCGCTTCTGCCATAACCGGGATAGCCGCTACCGCCAGCGTTTGTCTTACCGAATGAATATTATCCTCGCAGATAGTATCATTCGGTTTGTTTAGCACATTGGCGCCCCCGGCCAATACCGCTTTGATACGGTCAGTTTCCGCTCCGCGTTCTATCATAAGTTCAAGTTGTAACGCAATAGCGTTTTCGGCGTATTTTAATTGATTGTTTCCAACCTGGTTTTTCGGCGACCGCCCCGGCAGCATCACGTGTGCCAGCCCGCCAATCTTACGAAAAAAATCATAGGCAACCACCGCCACGCACGATCCCAGTGCACTGGTTCTGACAATTGTGTCACTTCCGCTGACCCGAACTTCGCCCGTATGAACATTGATTTCCTGTTTCATTTAATATTCGGCCCAAAAAAACTACCCTGACAGATCATGAACAGAGCTAACAGAGCTTGAAAACCATTTTATACATTTTTCCCTGATTGTCAAAAGAAAAATCATCAAATTTGCCTGCCAGGCGTGCCCCACCAGACTGTCCCCGGCGAAGCCGAACGGCCGGCTACCTCAATCGAACTCGGTTGTGTTCGCCGGGGTCAAATAATTCGCCCAAAGTAGCATTTGATTATTTCCCGGCCAGTCACTATAAGTATTATTGCCTTGCCAGGAAGTGTTTTTAGCATACGCGGGTGATAATGGCCATGAGCGTTCATCGAGGCGGCTACTACCCGGACCCACACAGGAAAGGATCAGGCCATGCCCCCTGCAAAAAGCGGCGACAAAGTAAAAGTCCACTACACCGGCACTCTCGAAGACGGTTCGGTTTTTGACAGTTCGCGTAACCGTGATGAACCTCTGGAGTTCGAACTGGGCGTTGGGGCGGTTCTGGCTGGTTTCGACCAGGCTGTTCAGGGGCTGGAAGTCGGCGATTCCAAAACTACCAATATTCCCGCTGAACAGGCTTATGGCTTGCACCGCGACGACATGGTTGTTCAGGTCGATCGTAAGAAAGTCCCCCCGGATATGGAACTCAATCCCGGCGACCGCATTTCCGTTAACGCCCCAAGCGGTAAACGTGTTCCTGTTACCGTCATTGAAATCACCGAGCAGGAACTCAAACTCGATCTTAACCATCCCCTGGCCGGCAAGGACCTGACCTTTGATATTGAACTTGTGGAAATTGTTTAGAAACCAATTTCAGGTTCACATGATCGCCAATTGGATGTGGCGGTGGTTATCTGAAAAGGGGGTGTTAGATCCCGGTAATGGCAGTGTCGATTTGCACGATGGGCAGCAAAGTTGCCGCAACGATGAAACCGATTACCAGAGCCAGTGCCAAAATTAAAATAGCGGGGAAGATTGCCATGAAGCGTTTCATAGCTACCTGGGTGTCGCGATCGAATGCGTCGGCGGCGGTTTGGAGCAGTTCGGATAATTGGCCGGTCTGTTCACCCAGGGTGGCTATCTGGATGAGCAGGGGAGGGAATACGCCGGAGTTTTGCAAAGCTTTTGCCAGTGATATTCCGGTGCGGACCTGATTGATAGTCTGATCAACTTCGCGTGCCAGGACCTCGTTTCCCAGGGTGTTGCGAACAATTTCAAGAGCGCCCAGAATGTTTACACCACCGTTGGTGAGGGTGCCGAGAGTTCGGGCAAAACGGGAAACCGCCCACTTACGCTGGACGGTGCCCAGGATGGGGATTTTCAGTTTGAAGCGGTCCCAGAAGTATCGGCCGAGGGAGCTTTTT
>DAOWAK010000095.1 GCA_030634605.1 Sedimentisphaerales bacterium | reverse complement strand
ACACCGGGGAATCAAAAAACTCCTGGGGGAATTACGTAAAACTTTTGGCGAACAGGTTTCGATTGAACTGCGAATCCTAGAAATCAATGCCAATTTCCTGGAAGACATTGGTCTGGATATTGATTTCTATCTGAATCTTGGTAACGCCGGGTATGACCAAACCGGTAATATTAATGATATCACCGGCCAACAGATACTGACGCCGCGGACGAATCCCGGATCGGCCCAACGTTGGACCCCTATCGTGGTTAATCAGAATTCAGCGACACTGGCTCAGCCGGCAGGTACTATTCTGCCCGGTTCTTTAGGTGGCACCAATACCGGTTTCACCATTGCGGGGTCGTTTCTGAATAATATCCAGGTGGATTTCCTGATGCGGGCCACCCAGGCTCACCAACGCAGCAGATTCCTTGACGCTCCACACCTGACCGTTTTCAACGGCGAAATGGCCAGCGTTAACTTCTCAGTTACCCAGCCTTATGTTTCGCGACTGGAAGCGGTCGTAGATAACCGGATTGGTATCTACGAACCGGATATAGCCGATGCCGTTACAGGTGTTCAATTCTTTGTAACACCGATTATTTCCGCGGATAAACGTCATGTGATTCTCTATGGTGATTTCAACATCCAGAACGTGTTGCGGATGGAAACCTTCACCTTTAATGTCGGCGCCTCATCCAGCAGTTCCGACACCACCGACGATGGCGCTTTGGTTGTTGAAGGAAGTAATGCTTCAACCGGTAGAATTCAGCAGCCGGTCAGGGAAATCAATTCCGTGGTTACCCGTGTCCAGGTTCCCGATGGCGGAACGCTGATGCTGGGCGGGCGCAAACGCACTGTCGAAACGGAGAAAGAAGTCGGGGTGCCGGCTTTGAGTAAGATTCCGCTACTGCAACGGCTCTTCACCAACCGCGGCAAGATCAAGGATGAAAGCGTGCTGATCTTCCTGGTCAAGCCGAAGATTATCCTTCCTGACGAAGAAGAGGAAAAACGTTTCGGCAACTTCGGCACTAAATAGCCGTACGAGATACCGAACTGCGATACTTCTGAGCAGCTTAAAATCAAAAAAGCTTCGCTTGACTGATCGAGCGGAGCTTTTTTTTACTGGTTTTTTGATGCAGTTTAGCTAACGACAAACATTTCACTGGGCTGGTTGCGATGGGCCAGGGCGATGTTCATTTCTGATCCCAAAACCTGGCGAGCGGTGGTCAGGGCTAGTTCAGGAACGTTATTATTCTCGCTGAGATGAGACAGGACCAGAAACTGTAAATTGTCCGCACAATCTTTAACTAATTGGGCAGCTTCGAAATTGGACAAGTGGCCGGCGGAACCGGTTACGCGTTTTTTCAGCCAAGGGGGATAATCACCCTGGTCGAGCAGGTCTGGGTCGTAATTGCTCTCCAGATAAAGGGCATCCAGCTCGGCAATCCAGTTATCGAGCCCCTCAAACCGATGGCCCAGATCGGTAAAAATGCCCAAGCTCTTACCATCGCGTTGAATAATAAAAGCCACGCCTTCAACACCGTCATGGGCTGTTGGAACGGTAACTATCTTGGTCTGGTTGATCGTGAGCGTTTGTCCCGGCGAAAAAAGCTGAAGGCTCTTAATCGTCCCCAGTCTTTTCCGGGCGAGTCGCCAGGAGCCGGACGTGATGTAAACGGGCAGCGAAAATTTTCGACTATATACGCCGGCGCTGTTGACATGGTCGGAGTGATTGTGGCTGATGAACAGTGCGTCCACGTCACGAATATCACGGTCGAATTGAGCGAGCCGTTCCTGTGCGGTTCTGCCGCTGATTCCGGCATCAAAGAGCAGCTGAGCGTCGGCAGTTTCGACATAAATGCAATTGCCGCAGGAACCGCTTTGCAGCGAACAGGTTAACATGAGCACTCCTTACTATGCGTTATACCCCCGGAATCCTTCCCAGCAAAACTATCATATTTCATGTTAAAACCATGCTTATACCAATAACGATTGAGATTTCCCGGTTCGTGGTGTTGCAAACCCATTGTAAGCAACAGCTTACAATTCGCACCACCGGGAATTCTCACCTGGTTGGAGCATAAACCGCCGCGCGGCGTAAGCATGCCACCCGACCAGGCAACGATTAATTGTAATTCCATGGAAACCACGCTCAAGAGTACTTGAGCATGGCACCCGACAGAAGTAATTCTGTATCAAGCTCGAATCCGATTTTAACGGTTAGCTTTGGGATTCGAGTTTGGTCATGATCTCCGGGGGGATATCGAAATTGGCGTAAACATTCTGGACGTCTTCGTGATCTTCCAGGGCTTCCATCAAATCCAGGATTTTGCGGGAGCTGTTTTCGTCCAGCACGACGTAATTATCCGGGATCTGAGCGATTTCCGAAATTTTGGTTGCGATTTCTTTTTGCTGGAGAACCTGTTTGACGTCCTGGAAGGCTTCGATGCTGCAGGTTACTTCAAAGGTGTCATTATCCAGTTCGACATCGTCGGCGCCCGCTTCCAGAGCGATTTCCACCAGTGAGTCCTCATCGGTAACCGAGGCCTCAATGGCGAATAAGCCTTTTTTCTTGAACATCCAGGAAACGCATCCGGTTGCTCCTAATGAGCCGCCTTTTTTTTCGAAGGTGTGTCGCAATTCCCCGGCGGTGCGATTGCGATTGTCGGTGAGCACCTCACACATAATTGCCACCCCGCTGCAGCCGTAGCCTTCGTAAAGCACCTCTTCGTAATTAGCTCCATCCGTTCCGCCGGTGCCCCGCTTGATCGCTTTTTCGATACTGTCCTTGGTCATGTTGGCGTCTTTGGCTTTATCAATTGCGTAGCGCAGGGACAGATTCATGTCCGGGTCCCCGCCGCCCTTGGCAGCCATGATGATGTTCCGAGCTAATTTACTCCAGAGCTTGCCCCGTTTAGCGTCAACAACAGCTTTTTTGTGCTTGATTCCTGCCCAATGTGAATGTCCAGCCATTATTAATTACTCCAACCAAGCCAGATAAACTGGAAATCCTAAGCACTAAATCCAAAATCCTAAACAATATCGAATTACTAAAATGCTAATTTTCAAAACCAGAGCCTTGATTTACATTTTGTTGTCATCTTGCGATTAATTTAATTTCCAACTAATCTACTTCTGAAAATAAAACAGCTACGTCAACCTGGTTGCCCGCGCTCAGTTGTTTTATTTTCAACTCAATTTTCTCCTGCCGCCCTTGCAGATAGCGCTCGATGGGCAGTATTCTTTTAATTTCCTGCATTGCCTTGCTCCAGTATGTCTGGGCCAGTTCCGGGCGATTGAGCCGATACGCGGTATCAGCCAGGTGGTCCCAGATTTCCGCGTCCGGAGAGATCAATCCGGCGGCGGCCTGATAGATAACCTTCAGGGCAAGCTCAAAGTTACCTTCTTTATAATGCAACCACCCCAAACTATCAAGAGTCGGCCCCGATTCCGGGTCGATTGTCAGCGATTTTTCGAGCAATTCCCGTGCCCGTTTCGGCTCGCTATGGGCCTGAATCAGTGAATAAGCCAGATTATTCTGCACGGCCGCGTTATCCGGCTGATCGGCCAGGACCTTTTCCAGTTCGGAGATAGCCTGATCGGTTTTTCCCATCCTTTCCAGAAAGACACTCATCTGCAGCCGATTGTCCAGGTCATCGGGATTTTTTTCGATAAGTTTAGCCATTCGTTCGGCGGCCTGAACGGTCTGGCCGGCGATGGCAAGCACACCAATTTTCAACTTTTCGATCTCGTCCTCGCGGTCCTTAAGGCCCAAATCGTCCAGACGCGACAAGGCCAGGGGCAGCTTATCCTGGGCCAAGTCCAGTTTGATTCGTCCGTCCAGCCATTGGGGCGTCGCCTCTGAACGGGATTCAATATCCACCATCAACTGCTCGGCCAAATCAAATTGTCGGGCGTCACGTAAAACGGCCACCCTCTCCAGTTGCAGCTTAACATCGTCGGGTGTCCTGGTGAGGTAATTATCTAAAAAGGTCAGAGCCTCGACGTGGTCATCAATTTTATTCAGCAAATAACTAACCGTTTGCCGGCGACGCTGGTCCTGTGGGTCTTCGTCGGCCCATTTGCGGGCCTGTTCCATGGCTTGTTCGGCCTGATTACGCTCGATCATCGTCAGATATAAATGCAATCGCAAAACATAATCGTCCGGCTTGATTTCCAGCAGATCGACCAGCAAATCATAACTGGGTTCATAAAGCAGCCGAATATTCATCGAATGCACCAGATAAATTGCCTCCAATGATTCGTCCGGTTCAAAGTTGCGATAATAATTCCGCACCTGCTGTGCAGCTCGCTCGTATTGCTGAGCCTGGGTCAAAGCCCAGATAAAATTCCCCTGCGCTATCTGTGCAGCAGTGGATTTTTCAGGAGCTCTGGGGTTGACAACCTCAGTGTCGTTTGTCGCGGTATCATTAACATCGGTGGCACTGTTCGAGTCCTGGGCATCATTTGACACAAAAAGTTCGTGCCATTGCTCGAATAGTATTACGGCCTGGGGAAACCGGCGAGTTACCATGAAAAGGCGCAATGCAGTCAACTGGAATAGTTGGATGGTTTTTTGGTTTTGCCATTGGGGTTGTTGAGCCTTTTCGATGAGCAAGTCTGTGGCCTGGTGATGCTGACCTGCCTTTTTCATCGTCTGCAAAACATCCAGGAATAACTGAGGATTTTCGGGGTGTTTCTGCCAAAGTTTTTGTCGGATTTCAACCGCAGCGGCAAAATCCTTAACCTTTTCATAGAACCGCCCGGCCATTTCGAATACCGATTCATTTTGCGGATGCGCTTGCAAAAGTTGATCTAAATGTTTCCCGGCGGAATCGTTCTGTCCCTGGTCCTGATACAATTTACACAGCATCATGTTAACTACTAATCCGTCGGGCAACTGCTCGCGCAACCTCTCCAGATCGCTGATTACGCTGTTGCGAACCTGCTTAAGCTTTTTCAATCGACTCTGGGGCAAAGTAACTTCGGATTGGGCCTTGCTGAAGATTTTACCAAGCATCAACCAGGAACGTTTTTTGACCTGATTGGCTAGCGGATCACCCGGATCAAGTTGTCCATGCCAGTTGACGTACATCAGCAACGAATGTCGATAAATTTCCACCCGCCCGGGCCAGTGCGACTGCACGCGCAGCAAAATCTCTTCCGCCTGAGAAAACTCATTCTGGACGACCCGCACCTCAGCCAGCAACAGATAAGCCTCAACGTCATCCTTATCCAGTTCGATAATTCTGCTAAAACACTGCCCGGCCTGGGGGTAATCTGCCAAGCCGGCAAAAGCCCGGCCGGCCAAACGAAGCATTTTCACATCATCCTGCGATTTGGCTGATTCATAATCAATCCACTTTTCGGCCTGATGGTAATTTTGCAAATCCAGCAGTTGTTTTATTAATTGCACCCTACCCTGATAAAAATCGGTTTTCCCTTCCAGTGCCCTTTCGTACCAGCGAACCGCCAGCTCGCCTTTTTGAAGGTTGCCGGCCAAGTACCCCAGCAAAAAACAACTGCCGTAGCTTGATGAAATCTCCGTATCGTTTTTCCAGAGTTCCAGTTCCCTGGCCTGCTCTTCAATGTCCCTCTTGCCGAAAACTCCTGAGAGCCATCTGGCGATGGGTTGTGCACCGGTCGGACGCGTTTGCAAAAATTCACCCGCATGCAAAATCACCTTGTGCCACTGCCCTGCCAAAGCATAAAGCCGGGACAAATCGCGATGAATCGGTCCCTGATCAGCACTGGGGTGTAATTGGCCTGCCAAAATAGCTATCGCCTGCTCAACGTTGCCGGCCAAGCTCAATCCGTAAGCATAATCCAATCCCGACAACAAAACCAAGCCCCCGGTTTGCTCGTCCGGTTTACTCCAACGATCCAGAGTGTCAAGATAATCGGCGTGTTTGGACATCTTGCCGCAAGCTTCATAAAAACCCTGCAAAGTT
>DAOWAK010000305.1 GCA_030634605.1 Sedimentisphaerales bacterium | reverse complement strand
TACAGATTCGTCTTGCTCTCTTCCTTAGCAACGTGAACATTACCCTCAAAGTCCACCCGCTCGTCAGACCACTTCACGATCTTGAAATGCTGCATGTACTTTGTTGGCAAATTATTGGTAAAGACATTATGTGTGAATTTATTGATATCCCTTTCGGTATGCCATCCCAGGAAACCCAGATTATAGCTGCCCCGCAACAAATCATTGTGCAGCCACACATCCTGCTGGTGGTTGCGTATGAACCGTATTATCCTGCTGTGCACACCCAGCCCGCCAGGCTTCTGCGACCGGTGAATCCAAACCGCGTCCCGCTCCCAAAGACCTTCGAACTCGGTAAAACACACCCACCCCAACTCATGCATCTTCTTGCCCAACTTCCACGATTCCCACCCTTCGCCCCAGTACACATCGACATACAGAAACGAAAAGTTCGGCACCGCCGCTTTCAGCTCATCCAGCCGAGCGTAAAGGTTGCCGGTAACCAGGTCATAACGCTTATCAGCATAAATAGATTGGTCCAGCCACGCCCACCCCCGCTTGCCGGTCAGCTTGTCGTTCGAATAATGCTTCGCCTCCGGATAAAACTCCGTAACATTCACATGCCCGCCGCACTGCGTGTTAAACTCCAAAGCTTTATCGACCGCAAAATTCAGATCGTCTTGGCCCCCGGCCCTTCTGTTAAAATTATTACCATAATCCGGATGAGCACTGTCATGCCCTTCCGACTGATAACCCTTGAACTGAATCGACTGCCCCATCCCGTCAGTCAGCAGGTACGTCATCTTAATACTGTCCAGCACCCGCAAAAACGGCTGTTGTCCCATACTCGCAAAATTCATCGCAATCTGCGAAACCACATTCTTCTTAATGTCCTCGCTGCCCAGCGGACTTATCATAATATCGCGATAAGCAATCGCCCCATCCTGCCAGTCAACTTTGCCGTCCCCGTTCCGTTCCGGCGTAATGATAATCTTCGCGTAAGGCAACTCGACAATTTCCGCCTCAACCTCACGGTATATCCATTCCGGACTCCACACGCCACACTGCTTGTAAGCACCCTTATCGACTGTCTGATACACCATCCGATTGCGATCAGTCAGTACATTATTGAACATCGTCACCGCCAGCTCATCGGTACTGCCGATGATATACGTCTTGGAAACCGGGAACATGTCAACTTCCGCATCAGCCACGCTGAAAAACACATCACCGGTGTAAAGATTCCGAGGCTTAACCTGCGCCGCCGCGATTGCCGCTCCCGCCTGATTACTCCGCAACGAGAACATGCTCTGCCCGGGTATCCCGATGGTCCGCAGATTATGATACCCGCCGTCACCCACCCGCGTAACCTTGAACTCCACAACCGCCCCGACAACCTCAATCCGAACGTTTACAGAGAAACCAGCCAAACGCACCGCGTAGTCAGCACTACTCGCCTTGCTGCTGAACTTGATCTCACGCGGAACTTCATTCTCACCGTTAACGCAGAACTGATTCAGCTTCACATCCTGACCATAAATCACCGCCCCGCTTTCCTTCCACACGTACTGAATAATCCGCGGAAACTCACTATCGATCTCAACCGACAGAACATCAGACTCAAGCGTAACTGTCTTTGTCTCGTCAACTGCCAGAACGCTGCCCGAAATAATCATACCCGCAAACAACGCCCATACAATTGTAACTAACATTCTGTTACCCATATTATTATTCTCCTGAAATCTTCAGGGTACCTCTAATAATTCCTGTAGGATGGGCTTTAGCCCATGCTGAGTCGTTGCAATCGACGTTTTGATAAGCAAAAAATCGATTTTTAGAGGTTCCCTTCATATAATACACCGATCACAGTTAAAAATGCCATGTTGCTCAATTTGTAAGTCTAAGCTTGTCCTCGACTGGATCGGGGATCCGACAGCCCTGATCCGGCCCCCACGCTAGTGGCCTGCCAAGCATTACGATACCCATTGGGTACATCTTAATTTATTGCAGCTAAATTAGTTAAGCCGGTCTATAATCGGGCATTCTAACAAAGTAAATGCGTTTGTCCATAGCAAACTCGATGATTTGCAAGTCAGGCAAAAAAGCGCCGCGTTAACGGTTCAAAAAGGGGCAAAAAAGCGTCGCGGAAACGGTCGTGTTAATGGATACGGGGTATCCAATATGCGGCCGAAAGCGCGGCGCCAAAAGCGTACCAAAAGCGCGAAAAGATCAATTTTAGTGCGAAAACATGGGCGCAAATGGCAGTGTTTTGACGGTTTTTTCACGAAAGTTGGGGCAAAATTACCGGTTTTTCGAGTTTTTGGCGATTTTTGAAAAAGGGCTGTCGCACAAAT
>DAOWAK010000119.1 GCA_030634605.1 Sedimentisphaerales bacterium | reverse complement strand
TTGGCGGTTGCTGGTGACTGAATAAAACATGAACATTACGAATAATAAAAGCTATCGTTTGACGGATCTGCTGGACCCTGGCTTTATGGCCCGTCTGGACGGTCTGGATGTGTTGTGCCGCAAGGTCCTGCACGGCCGGCTCCAGGGAGAACGACGGTCCAAACGGCGTGGTCAGAGTGTGGAGTTTGCCGACCACCGTCCCTATGTGGCAGGCGACGATCTGCGTTTTGTGGACTGGAATGTATACGGACGTCTGGATCAACTCTTCCTGAAGCTGTTCCTGGAAGAGCAGGACCTCACCGTACACATCGTCATGGACACCAGCGCTTCGATGAATCCGCCGGCTTCACCTTCTTCGCCTTCATTATCTTCTTCACCTTTATTCGCCGGGAAAGCCAAGAATCAGCAGGCGGATAAAATTTCCGGCAATTCCAAAGCACTTTTCGTTAAAAAATTGACAGCTGCTCTGGGTTACGTCAGCCTGGTTAATAACAATCGCGTAACTATCAGTTCTTTTTCCAGCGGCGTTCAACGTCAACTTCCCAACATGCGCGGCCGCAATTACCTGGCGCATATGGCTGAATTTCTGGTTACTGAAAATTTTAACCAGCCGACAAATTTTGACCAAACCTGCCGGCAACTAGCTAACGGGCGCATCGGCAGCGGTATTATGATTATTTTGTCCGACTTTTTTTTCAAAGAAGGTTATGACTCCGGTATGCGGCGACTGATTTCGCCAAAATATGACATTTACGCCATCCAAATTCTTTCTCCCGACGAACTCAATCCTCGGTTGACCGGTGATTTGCAACTGCTCGACGTTGAAGATGACGACACCGCCGAAATAACCGCCAGCAGTGCTTTGCTGAAATATTACCAGAAAAATCTATCGGCTTATTGCAACGAACTCAAAGACTTTTGCACCCGTCGCGGTGCGACTTACGTGCTGGCTAATTCCGCTGAGCCGGTCGAAACTCTCGTGCTGAACTATCTCCGCCGAATTCGACTGTTGCACTAAAGGGAACCTCTAAAAATTCATTTTGGCTACGAGCGGTTATTTTTCCGCCTGGACTGCGTCGCGAAAAACCGGGAATATTCACCAATATGCCCGATTCTTCGCTCCTTGCCAGACGAAAAAATCCCGCGATCTCGCTACAAAAGCAATTATTAGAGGTACCCTAAAAATCGGCAACCTGGCAGACAACGAATTGCTTCTGAAAAAAGTAATGAAATGGTTTTTGAAACGTCAATAACTTAACAGGTTTTTATTGTTAGAACCGGTCGGGATCGATAATCCCGCAAAAAGATGAGATTATTATGCAGTGGCTTACTCCAACAATCGCACTCTATGCAGCCGCAGCCGCGGTTCCGCTTTTGCTGTTGATGTATTTTCTTAAGCTTAAGCGTCAGCGGCACTTCGTTTCCAGCACGCTACTCTGGAAACGTGCGGTCCAAGACCTGCAGGTGAACGCCCCTTTTCAGAAAATCCGCCGGAATATCCTGCTATTGCTCCAGATGCTGGCGATTTTGGCTGTGCTGCTGGCCCTGGCTGGCCCGCTGCTTTCGCTGAACACCACTACGGCTGACCGCCATGTCCTGCTCATCGACCGCTCGGCCAGCATGAACACTCTAGAAAACCATATCTCCCGTCTGGATCTCGCCAAGGAACAGGCCCGCAATTACATTGGATCCCTCCGCAGCCGCGATCTATTCACTCTCCAGGACAGTTCCGACCAGGCCATGATCATCACTTTTGACAACCAGGCCAAGGTAATGTGTAATTTTACCTCCGACAAACGGCAACTGCTAGCCGCCATTGACAGCATCACTGCCACTGATGCGGGGTCTTCAATTGCCCAGGCGGTCACAGTCGCTCGCGCTTTCGCCCAGTCGCCCGGAGAAGAAAATGCCAACATGTCCGTCAGCAATCCCGCCCAACTGGTTCTGTTCAGCGACGGTCGGATCAGTGACGCCGAACAGATCACCATCGATTCGGATGAAATGATTTTCAACTGCCTGGGCACTACTACTGACAATCTGGCCCTGACCGCTATGCAGGCCCGTCGATCATACGAAAATCCGGACGAGCTCAACATCTTTGCCACCGTTGCCAATTTTTCTGATTCCGCTAAAACCATCGACACTCAGCTTACTCTGAATGATCAGGTTCGAGCTGTAAAATCGATAACCGTCGGCCCACTGAGCCAGGACCCAGCCACAGGTAGCGACCTTCCCGGCAAAGTTTCGGTAAGTTTCACCCTGAACGGTGTCGAGTCCGGCCTGTTGGAAGTCCGGCAGCTGCAAAAGGATTCGCTCAGCGCCGACGATGCCGCCTGGGCAGTGGTTTCTCCGCCCAGAAAAATCTCCGCGCTGCTGGTTACCGGGGGAAATCCACCTCTGGAAACTGCATTGGCGAGTTGCTCCTTGGCAGTTTTGGATACCTGTCCGCCCAACGAATTCGATACCAATTTCAACCAGGCCGACTCATTCCCGAAAAATTATGATATCATCATTCTGGATAATTATGTTCCCGAAAATCTGCCTCGGGCACGTTACCTCGTCTTTGGTCGACCACCCCGTGATATCGGTGTTACTGCTGACGAGCTTATCAAAAACCAGTTTATCGCCGACTGGAGACCCCAGCACCCGGTTCTAAAATACGTCAATCTTAATAACATTTTTGCCACGCAGTCCCTGAAATACAGCTTGCCCCGCGACGCTGAAGTCCTTGCTGAATTCAACGAAGCTCCCGCGATGGCACTTCTGAGGCGACATGGCAGCGTCTTTTTACTGGTCGGCTTCGATGTAATGGAATCCAACTGGCCTTTTGAACCGTCGTTCGTTTTGTTTTGTTACAACGCCGTGAATTTTCTGGCTTTGGAATACAACCAGGATCAACAGCACAATCTGCCGGTCTCTAAACCATTTACTATTGAAAATCTCCCATCCGGAACCGTTGCCCGGATTTCTGCACCAAACCATCCGGAGCAAAAAATCACCGTCGGTGATTCCGGAGCACTGCGATACTCTGCAACCGATCGCGCCGGCATTTACGTCGTCGAAATTCCGGATCAGCCTCGCCGATATTTTGCTGTAAATCTGCTGGACGAAACCGAAAGCAATATCAAACCGCAAAAGGAACTCACTTTCACCGGCCAAAAATTGCAGGCCCGTGATAAATCACTCGCGGTTGCCAATTTACCATTGTGGCCCTACCTGGTTGCCTTCGCCTTGTTCGTTGCTGTACTGGAATGGCTGGTCTATATTAGAAAAGTTCGCTTGTAAAACGTACCTTATGAAAACCTGAAATCATTCAGCCCCGGCTTTGAGATGAAACTGACAAGATAAAGAGGTTTTACTATGAAACGAATGAAGTTTTTCACGATTCTGGTCTTAGTGGTTTGCTTTTGCGGAACAGCAACTGCTGAAAAACCGGAATACAATGTCGATATCTTCATCGGCTGGAACGGCTGCTTTCGCCCGCTCGAATGGACACCCGTAGAAATCGGCATCGGCAGCAATCTTACCGAGCCGCTCGCCGGACAGATATTAATTTCCGCTCAGCAGGATGAGCTTAACGTCATGAATATCCACCAGGATTTCGTGCTCCAGCCTGACCTGCCCCTGCATCTGCCGATGGTTACCAAACTGGCCTTCGCCGCCGAAAATTGCCGACTGCGCCTTCTGAACCAGAATGGAAAAACCTTATGGAAACACGACCTTGACCTCTGGGATTACTCCGATGAAAATCGCTACCTTAAAGCCGTCGAAAAAAATGATCTGCTTATCGGCGTGATCGGCCCTCGAAAATTCGGTTTGACCCGCCTGGCCAAAAACACCTCCTGCCTGATCCGCTATTTTAACCCGGATGAAGCTCAAAAAGTTCGTAGCCAACAAACCGGCCAGGTATATCTCGAGGAAAAACTGCCAACTTCGGCCCCCTGGGACTGGACCGGGTATGCCTCTGTTGACTTGCTGATCCTATACAATCCCGATTGGCAAAGTTTCCGCCTTCAGCAACTGAACGCCATTGCTCAGTGGGTATCCAACGGCGGAAAATTACTCGTCGTCCTTGCCGACAATCCGCTGCCGCCTAAAAATCCTCTTGCTCAACTGCTGCCCGCCAACATCCAGTCCGCCCGCCAAGGGCAAATTTCCCCCGACCTGCTTCGCCAGTGGTCCCTCGATTCGGAACAGCCCGAAGACGTCACCTGCTGGCCTTTGACCCCCAAGCCCGACGCATACTATAGCTACACTCAAAAAAATACCCAGGGGCAAACTTTGTTCTGCCTGGCGTATCGCGGCTTCGGTCGTGTCGGGGTCATTGCCTTCGACCCTGCTCAAATGTCCGAAAAACAACAAAGCCACACCGGGCAATTCTGGACCAACCAAATCGCTGCCATTTTAGAAGATTCTGTCATCGACTATGCCGATGCCCCAATCCCGGATAAAGAACAGGAATCTCAACGTTACTATAGCAGACAAACCGTTCATCAGAAACGCTCAATAATTTACACACCCGAAAATGAAAACGATTCCGATGAAGAAGATGAAGATCAATACTACAACAACTATTCCTACAGACTCGGCTTTGCGCAAATGGGCAGCAATGCTGTAATGGAACACCTCTACAGCATTTCCGAAATGCGTCCCTTGAACATCTGGTGGGTTATTCTTCTGCTTACTTTATTGGCTCTGCTGCTCGGTCCAATCGATTACAAATTTCTCAAAAGCCGCGGCAAACTACCCCTGACGTGGCTGACCTCAACCTTCTGGATCATTGTTTTTTCTGTCGGTGCTTATTATGGTATCCAGGCCATTCGCGGCGGAAAGATGCAACTCCGCACCGTATCCGTAATCGATGGCATCAAGAATTCAGATCAGAACTGGAACACTTCCTACACCGGCCTGTTCGCTCCTTTCAGTGAAAACTATCAGTTCGACAACCTCCAGGAGCAACAGTGGTGGTCCGGCATTTCGCCCGCACAGGAATCTCTTTACCTCCACGACCGCGGTGCCGGCAGTCGAAACATTTTTTGCCGTCAGGTTGACGGATCGAACCTGCCTGTGGCAGTGCCCGTTAATATCTGGTCCATGCAAACCCTGCTCAACGAATCACCCCTGGACCAGATGCCCATTGACGCATCACTGACAAAACAGCAAAACCAATGGACCCTTACCATTAACAATCTTTCCGACCACCCGGTTAAAAAGGGTTACGTCCTGCTGAAAAAAAACCAAACGATTCCCTTCGAAAATGTCCCGCCGCTTTCAACCAGAACCTTCAACAATAATGTCGTCACCGAAAACCCCTGGACAAAACCATTCCAAAAACATGAAATGCATGGTTATTACCCCCACGAACCCTTTTCGAAATTTTCCTTCAA
>DAOWAK010000163.1 GCA_030634605.1 Sedimentisphaerales bacterium | reverse complement strand
GGTCTTTAGCAAGGAAGTGTGGCATTATTTTGCTACGGCTTTCATGTTGCCGAATTTGTTTCGGCGGTTATTTGGGGAGGGGGCACTTTCAGCGGCGTTAATTCCGGTTTATACCGAGCAGTTGGCCAAGGATAAAAAGGCTGCGCGCGCATTAGCGTCGAGCATTGTGACATTGTTGTTTATGGTGCTGGCGGTGTTGACGTTGCTGGGGGAGGGGTTCATTTTTTTGTATCGTGAGTTGTCCGGTGAGGGATCCGGTGGTTCGCTGGTGTTGCCATTGGCGGCGGTGATGTTGCCTTATATGATCTTTATCTGTCTGGTGGCGACGATTGGGGGTTTGTTGAATGTTCATCGTCATTTTGCGGCTCCGGCGGCGGCTCCGGTATTGCTTAACATTTGTATTATTGCGGCGATAGTATTTTTTCGCGATAGTTTTGGTCCGGATCAGGAGCGGCAGATTTTTGTGGTGGCGGTGGCGGTGGTGGTGGCGGGATTTTTGCAATTGCTGTTGCAGTGGCCGGCATTGCGGCGGGCGGGGATCGAATTGCGGCCGATGTTGGATTTGTCGCAGGCGGGGCTGCGTAAGGTGTTGCGGTTGATGGCGCCGATGGTGATTGGATTGTCGGCGATGCAGATCAATGCTTATTTTGATTTTCTGATTGCCCATTTTTTGTCGGCGACGGAAGAGTCTGGGGCGTTTTTTACGTTTTGGGGGCGGCAGATCAGTTATCCGGTGAAGCTTGGGGCGAACAGTCATCTTTATTACGCACAGCGGCTTTACCAGATGCCGTTGGGGGTTTTTGGTATTCCGTTGGCGACGGCGATTTTTCCGTTGTTGAGCAAGTCGGCGGTGGAGAAGGACAATCGGAGTTTTGGCGAATCGCTTAACCAGGGATTGCGGCTGGCGGTTTTTGTGGCGTTGCCGGCGACGTTGGGATTGATACTGGTGCGGACCGATCTGGTGCGCGTGCTCTTTGAAAGAGGGGAATTTACAACTGAGTCCACTTCTGAGGTGTCGTGGACTTTGTTGTTTTACAGTATGGGGATCAGTGCTTATTTTTTACATCAGATTGTGTCGCGGGCTTTCTACGCGTTTCAGGATTCGATTACTCCGGTTAAGATAGCACTGAGGATGATCGTTTTGAATTTGCTGTTGAACCTGGTGCTGATTTGGCCTATGCGTACGGGAGGGTTGGCGCTGTCGACGTCAATTTGCGCTACCATTCAGGTGGTTGTTTTGTTGCGGATTTTGAGCAGGCGGTACGATTTGCATTTTACCGATGGTTTGTTCAGTGTGGCAATTAAGTCGGCTGTGGCGGCGATGGTGATGGTTGTGGGGTATGTTTTGATTAATTGGGGCTTTCTGGGTGAGGCGTCGTCTTTGGTGCGGGTGGCGGTCGCGGTGGTTTCGTGTGTTTTGCTGTTCGCGGGAGCATCGTGGCTGTTGAAGAATCCGGAGCTGGGCAAGTTGTTTGAGCGAAAATAATTGTTTTCGTCCAGCAGTTGCAATGAGATTACGGTTACGTTAAAATGCGAATCAGCAGTGCTGATTCAGTTATAGCAGGATCAAACAACCGTTTTTTTGGAGTTGAACCTTTTTGTGAAGCAGGAAAATTCAATAATTCAGGGTGATTGCGTTTCGGTTTTGGCTGATCTGCTGAAGGGACAGGGTGATAAGGGATTCGCTGATTTGATTTTTGCCGATCCGCCGTTCAATATCGGTTATCAGTACGATGAGTATCACGACAAAGTGGATCACGACGAGTATGTGGGTTGGACTAAAAAGTGGATGAAGGCTTGCGATAATGCATTGAGCGATAATGGTTCGTTCTGGATTGCTATTGGAGATGATTACGCGGCGGAGATTCGGATTATTGCCCGTGAGTTGAAGCTGGTGATGCGCAACTGGATAATCTGGTATTACACGTTCGGGCAGAGCACGCGTAAGAAATTTGCTCGTTCGCACACGCATATTTTTTACTTTGTCAAGGATGCGAAGAATTTCATTTTTAATGATGAAGCAATTCGGGTGCCGTCGGCCCGGCAGACGACTTACAATGACAAACGTGCCAATCCGAAGGGTAAGATTCCGGACGACACGTGGATATTGCGTCCTCAGGAGATTACGGAAGCTTTTGAGCCGGGGGAGGACACGTGGCATATCAGTCGGGTTTGCGGTACGTTTAAGGAGCGGGCGGGATTTCATGGTTGTCAGATGCCGGAGAAACTCTTGTCGCGGATAATCGAGACGGCGAGCGATCCGGGCCATCTGGTGCTGGATCCATTCAGCGGGAGCGGGACAACGGCTGTAACGGCCAATTCGCTGGGGCGCAGGTTTATTGGTATCGAGCTTTCGGAGCAGTATGTGGCGCAGAGCAGGGCACGGCTGAAGGATTCGGAATCACTCTTTGATACGGGCAGTTAATGTTTTTTAACAGAAGGATATTTGGTGGGGTGATTTTTGTTTTGATGGCTGCGTTGAGGTTGGGGGCGGCGGAGCCGGTGGTGGGGGTGCCGAAGGTCGATGAGTCATTGGGGGCTGAGCGTTGGAATTGCAGTTTTGTGGTTGCGGCTAAGATGCCGGGCGCGGTGGTGGCGCACACGGCGACGGTTCTGGCGGACGGAAAGGTTCTGGTGACGGGCGGATACGGCAAGCTGTTTGGTTTGCTGCCGGTGGCTTCGACGATGGGGCGGATTTATGATCCTGAGAAAGATAGCTGGCGGGTGCTGAAAAATTCTCTTAAGCTGGGTCGGCTGGGGCATGCGGCGGTTCGGCTGGGGGATGGGCGGGTGCTGATCGTCGGCGGTCATGGTCAGGAAAATAAGGCGCTTAGTTCGGTGGAAATTTATGATCCGGCAACGGAGACGTTTGAGGTGGTGGGCAATCTGAGCACGGTCTGCAACCGGCCTCGTTTGAATCTGTTGAGCGATTCGGAGGTGCTGGTTACGGGACTGAAGAAGCAGCCGGAAATTATCGAGGCGGCACCAAACGAGCCGAATGGATTTACTGTTCGAAAAACCAAAGGGCAGACTCGGCATCGCCATAGTGAGCACGCTGCGGTTACTCTGGCTGACGGGGCGGTGATGCTGATGGGTGGGCGAAACCGTGTTTTGGAAAAGTTCGATCCTGCGACGGAGAGCTTTACCGTCTGTAAGGGTCGTTTGCCGGGTGTGTATGACGATCAATGTGCGGTTTTGCTATACGATGGTAAGGTTCTGATCGCGGGTGGTCAGGAGATTTATTCCAACCGGTGTGTGAGCCAGAGTTGGATTTATGATCCTGCGGCAGATGAGTTAAGTGACGGGCCGGCTTTTGTTCCGCGGGATTTGGGGGATGTTAAAGTGAGCGGCGTTTCGGATATGGTAGCGGTTGATTTGTTTGAGAATCAGCCTGGTTTGGGTGGTCGATATTTTTTGTTTTGTGGCGGGGAGTTTGATCCGGGTAAAGGAAAGAAAAGTCGTGATGTTGTGCTGAAAGACGCGTGGATTTACAGTGCGCCGAACAATCGGCTGGACTATGTCGGTCCGATGTTGAAGGGGCATGATGAATTTGCCGCGACGATTTTGCCGGCAGAGGGGAAAACGGTGCGGGTGCTGATAACGGCGGGTTATGGTTCGGGTGATTCGTTTCAGAACAATTGTGAGATTTTTATTTGCAGATTTCCGGAAAGTATTCAATCGTTGCGATGAGGTTGTTGTTGTGGGATTTTGTTAAGGTGATGAGCAGATGAAGATTGTGATAGCGCCGGATTCATTTAAGGGTTCTGTTAGTGCGGCTGGGGCGTGCCAGGCGATTGCTGAAGGAGTGAAAAGGGCGCGGCCTGATTGCGAGACGGTGAGTGTTCCGATGGCTGACGGCGGCGAGGGGACGGTTGACGCGATGGTTGCGGGAGTGGGTGGGCGAACGGTCAAGGTTAAGGTGGCGGGGCCGTTGGGTGAAGAGGTGGAGGCGGAATACGGCATTTTGGAGCAGGTGGTGGGGACTGATTTGGGGAAAACCGCGGTTATTGAAATGGCGGCGGCGGCGGGATTACCGCTGCTTCCGCTGGGGCGTCGGGATCCGCTGGGGACCACTACATTTGGGGTGGGGCAATTGATACTGGATGCGCTGGGGAGGGATTGTTCTAATTTTATTATCGGTGTGGGCGGTTCGGCTACCAATGACTGCGGATGCGGGATGGCGGGTGCGTTGGGAGTTAGGTTTCTGGATAGCCGGGGCAAGGAAATTACGGGATTTATTAGCGGTGGGCGATTGGGTGAAGTTGCTGATCTGGATTGTAGTGGTCTGGATGCGCGTCTGGGTCGATGCAAATTCAGGGTGGCTTGCGATGTGCGTAATCCTTTGTTGGGGCCTGAGGGGGCGAGCTATGT
>DAOWAK010000296.1 GCA_030634605.1 Sedimentisphaerales bacterium | reverse complement strand
GTTGATCCCTTCCGGCGGGCTGTTGGGAGTCCTGGCCGGCATTGCATTTGTCGGCTCGTTAATTCTGGCCTTTCAGGAAAATCCGGCAACCGGCTTTTTGTT
Organism: Sedimentisphaerales bacterium; assembly: GCA_030634605.1. GTDB lineage: Bacteria > Planctomycetota > Phycisphaerae > Sedimentisphaerales > SM23-30 > JAFGSR01. The sequence goes on along the minus strand of DAOWAK010000296.1, from coordinate 2,330 downwards.
TCTGGCAATAGCGGCGGTTTGTGTACCCACAACGGTAATTCTGGGGCTGAATCTTTTCCCCAAAACACCCTTTGGCAAGCGACTGATTCTGAAACCCGCAACGTCAGCCAGCCCGACCCAAAGCAATGCTGCCGTAGCGGAACAGGATTTTTCTCTACTGCTGGGAAAAATCGGCAAAACCCTGACTCCATTGCGGCCTTCCGGTTCCATCGAAATCGATAATCAGCGTTACAGCGCGGTTGCTGAAGGTGAAATAATCGACGATGATGTGGATATTGTAGTAATCAAAGTCGAGGGTAACAGCGTGGTAGTGGAACCAAAAAACAGTTAGTCTCTTACAATTGAAATTGAATACTAAAAGACATCAAAATGTAAATCGGAGTTCTGTTTTTGTTTTGAAAATTTAAATTTTGGTAATTCGATATTGTTTAGAATTTTGGATTTAGGGCTTATTATTTCCAGTTTACCTGGGTTAGGAGCAGATTACTATGGAACCAATCATGTTGGCGAAAATGGGTGGGATGGCAATTGTTGTTATTGTTGTAGTTGGATTAATCGTACTGATCCCGTTGTTGATAGTGGCCGGTTTTATCAAAATCTGGATTCAGGCCATGTCCAGTGGTGCACGAGTGAGTTTTTTCGATTTGTTCGGGATGTGGCTGCGGAAGGTCTCGCCGCAACTGATTGTCACAGCACGCATCTCCGCGGTGCAGGCGGGGCTTGGCGACCTGAGCACACGCGACCTGGAAAGTGTTTTTCTGGTTCGCCGTGATCCGGGCGACGTGCTGACCTGTGTGAATGCTCTGATTATCGCCTTCAAGGCCAGTGTACCCATCGGTTTTACCGACTTGCAGGCCCATCACTTTGCCGGCGGACATGTGATTGAATTGGTCCAGGCCATGATCGCTTCTCATCGGGCCAAAATCAACCTGAGCTTTGATGTCGCCCGAGCCATTGATCTGGCCGGCCGTGATGTCCTCGAAGCGGTACAGACCACGGTCAAACCAAAAATTATTGATTGTCCCACCCAGTCTTCCGGGAACAGCATGCTGGATGCAGTGGCCAGGGATGGCATCCGCCTGCTGGTTCGGGCACGTGTAACAGTACGCTCCAATATCGACCAGTTGATCCGCGGTGCTACCGAAGAAACCATTATCGCTCGTGTCGGCCAGGGAATTGTCAGTGCCATCGGTTCCGCCGAAACCTATAAACACGTCCTGGAGAACCCCGACAAAATCAGTCGCAAGGTGCTCGACAGCGGCTTGGATGCCCAGACCGCTTATGAAATTGTCTCGATCGACATCGCCGACGTCAGCGTAGCTAGTGTCGGTAACGTCGCCAACGTCGGAGCACTACTGGAAACCGAACGTGCCGAGGCGGACAAGCAGTTGCGTCAGGCCGAAGCCGAAGGTCGCGCCGCCATGGCCCGAGCTCGCGAACAGGAAATGCACGCCCTGGTCCAGGAAAACCAGGCCAAGGTCGTTCTCGCCGAAGCCGAAGTTCCCCTCGCCATGGCCGATGCCTTCCGCAGCGGCAACATGGGTATCATGGATTACTACAAAATGAAAAATATCCAGGCCGACACCGACATGAGAGACAGCATCGCCGGTGATGACGGCCAGAAAAAACCTAAGAGCTAAATAACCCTCGGGTGGCACCGCAAGCTTTGCTTGGGGGTGGTTCTGCTGTAAAAAGCAGATGTTTGCCGAAAACTAATTATTGTTAGAGCGAAATAATATGCTGAATAAAATATGCACAATTTTATTAGCCGATGACAATGGCATTGGCGGTTGGCTGCCGATAATTATCATTATGGTTTTGTCGGCCTTGAGTGGTTTGTTTAAAAAGAAAAAGGATGGCCTGAAAATCCCCCCGCCGTCCAAGGGTGAAATCAAACCCAAACCCACCCGACATCCCAGCACAATTCCCAGCTACGCGCGCAAGAGAACTCCCGGCCAGACATCCTCCTCGCAACCTCGCCCGGTTAAGCCTCCTGCTCCACCACGTCCAACCCAGCCCCGACCAGCCCAACCACGCCCGGCCCAGTCTCGGCCAGCTCAACTCCGTCCGGTCGCCCGGCCTCCTCAGACCCAGCGTACAGCAACCCCGCGAAAACCAATGCCCATTCAGCCAAAATCCCCACCGCGACCTCAAACAGCTGCCGGTGCGGCTCGACCGCCGCTTACCAGGCACCAGCTTATTTGTGAACAAAACCTGCGCAAACAAAAGGCTGCTCGGGCTAAAAAAGTTACAACCGCTGCTCAAGCCGTCGCGGCCACGCAACGCTCAATTAAAAGGCAGATGAATTCCACCGCAGAAGCAGCAAAGCT
>DAOWAK010000285.1 GCA_030634605.1 Sedimentisphaerales bacterium | reverse complement strand
GGCAGAACGGGTGTGCGGATGAGCCGGGTGGTGGGCAGAACCGACGATATGTTGATTATCCGCGGGGTAAATGTTTTCCCGTCGCAGGTCGAAGAAGCCCTGCTGCGGGTAGAAGGAACAGCACCCCATTATCTGATCGAAGTGGATCGCCCGGGCACCCTGGACGAGGTCAAAGTACACGTCGAAATTCGGCCTCAGGATTTCTCCGATAAGATGAGCCAGATGCAGGCCTTGCGTAACCAAATCGACAAGGAGATTCACTCGGTAACCGGAATACGAATGAAGGTTGAACTGGTGGAACCTCAAAGCCTGGAACGTTCTTTCGGCAAAGCCAAGCGCGTCGTCGATCATCGAAGCGAGAAATAGCCCATCAAAATCTACCGATGAGGTTGGTTAGCGAAATGCAGCATAAGCGGCAACTTGCTTAAGGCAAAGTCAGAATTCGCTTATTTCACGAGGGGGTCTTTTTTTCGATAGGCCAGACCTTCGAAGGTAGCAACCAAATCACCGGATTCATCGGTCACCTTGACATCATAAACGCCCAGTCTGGAATTGCGGGAGACCTCATGGCCTTCAGCAATTAAAGTGGTCTCCGAAGGAACCGCTTTAATGAAGTTTATACTGACGTTGATGGCAACGCTGATCTGATTATGGGAATTGCAAGCGGCGGCAAAAACCAGATCGGCCAGGGAAAAAATCGCGCCGCCGTGGGCAGTATTTACGCCGTTAAGCAGTTGAGAGGTAACTTTCATGGAAGCTTTGGCAAATCCAGGCGCCAGTTCAAGCAGCTCGATCCCGAGATGCTGGGCTAATTTATCGTTTTCCTTGAAAAACTTTTTCATTTTTTCCATCGGAACCATGACTAATACCCCTTCGGTAATCTTCCGGTAACCGGTTAAATTGTTTTGCTAAGGTGTTGCTGTTTCGTTGATTGATTTTAAGCAAAATTGTCCGCGGCGGCAACAATTACTCCATTATAACCTGCTGATTTCGGTAAAAATGTATCCGTGGCGGGATTCCTTCCAAATTCCTTGAAATTATTAGATGTACTCCGTCAAAATAAAGCCGGGCTTGCGACGGTGAATTAACTAAAAAGTCCCAAGTGGCGAGCGATGGTCAGGGTAATTACGGCAGCAAAAAAACATTGACGTGTGACGCTGAGGAGGTGAAAATGAGTTTTTGCTCTGATAAATTGATATCATCGACTTTCTACCGAGCCAATCATGGAAACGCCCAAAGGAAAAGAAATTAACAAGAACACCCAGGCGCTGCTGGAGATGGCGCGGGCGCTGGGGGCGTCGTCGGAACTTGATGATCTGCTAGCCATGGTAGTGGGATATTCGATGGAACTGCTGGGTGCGGAACGGGCGAGCCTGTTTCTTTATGACGCCGAGCACGAGGAACTTTACAGCAGAATCGCCGAGGGTACTGGTGAATTGCGATTTTCAGTAAAAAGCGGCTTGGCCGGAACGGCGGCACGGGAATTAAAAATCATCAATATTCCGGACGCTTATCAGGATGAGCGATTCAACCGGGAAGTGGACAAGAAGACCGGTTACCGAACGCGAAATATTCTGTCGTGTCCGCTGACGGATTACGGCGGCAAACTGGTGGGGGTTCTGCAGGTCCTCAATAAGAAAAACGGAACATTCGATGAATCCGATATCGCCCTGGCCCAGGCCTTATCGGCTCAGGCGGGGGTAGCGTTGCAGCGGGCGCATCTGATCGAGGAATATCGGAAAAAGCAGCAGTTGGAGAACTCGTTGCGAGTTGCCCGGGAAATTCAGCAGTGTCTGCTGCCCAAAACCGCACCGCCGCTGAAAGGTTTTGACATCGCCTGCTGGAGTCGTCCTTGCGACGCCACCGGTGGCGATTATTGCGATTTTTTACTTCTGGATGACCAGCGGCTAATGGTTTCTTTTGGTGATGTTACCGGACACGGGATTGGTCCGGCACTGGTTTCGTGTGCGACGCGGGCCATGTTGCGGGCATTGTGCAAAACCAAAGGCGAAATCAAATCCATCATGAATAATGTGAATTTTCTGATGACAGATGATCTGCCCGACAACCGCTTTGTTACAGCGTTTCTGGGGATGCTGAACAGCAGCCGAAATGAAATGGTTTATTGCAGTGCGGGTCAGGGACCGTTGCTGTGGCTGCACGGAAATGAAAACCGAGTGGAGGTTCTGGGGGCGGATGGGATACCGGTGGGAATTATCGCTGATTTTGAGTACCAGGAACCTAAGATTGCAAAAATGGAACTGGGCGATGTTTTTGTCCTGCTGACGGACGGATTCTATGAGTGGGAACGCCAGGACGGAGAGCTGTTCGGCACGAATCGGGCGGTTGAAGTGATCAGGAAAAATCGTGCATGTCCAGCTGATGAAATTCTCCATGCCGTCCGGAAAGCGGTAGAGAATTTCTCCGACACGCCCCAGGCCGATGATCTGACGGCGATTGTTATCAAAAGAGTTGAATGAAGTAACTGAGAGTGGGAAAAACCGGGGAAGGGATTATTTGGATGTCAGTTCGAGGCAGCCATTGAAATTCTCTGGTAGTCCGGTTTCGATTAATTTTCGAGAAGTATTCAGGTATAGCAGAGCGGCTTTGTCCTCGGGGCGTTGCTTCAGGCAGTTTTTAAAATTTCCGATAGCCGGGG
>DAOWAK010000130.1 GCA_030634605.1 Sedimentisphaerales bacterium | reverse complement strand
ATTTTTGCGTTTTCTGGATTTTGTTGAAAAGGGGTGGCCGGATCATCCGGAGGTCAAGAAAATTGACTGGTATCGGGGCAGGGTTCTGCTGGAGATGGAGAAGTATCCGGAAGCAGAAATTTTGCTATTGGGGATTGGGGCAGATTCGGAATTTTATGGTCAGGCGCTTTACGGGATTGGGCTGTCGGCTTTTCGTCAGGCCCAGCAGTATAAAGCAGGAGGTTTAGCAACGGTGCGGACTGAACCTGAAACTGATTCGTCGGTGGCTGTAGCGGGACCGGTTGAAGAAGAAATGAGGCGAAATTTACTGTCGCGTTCCGCGGATGCACTGCAGAAATACACCCAGGCGGCGAAATCAAAAACAGAGGGAGATGTTTTGCTGGATAAGGCGGTGCTGCAGTTATCCCTGGCGGTTAGCAGGGAAATGCTTGATCTGAAACCACCCCGATCAGAGGCAACTTTGGAATTGCTGGTGAGTGTGGAATCGCTGTCGGTGAAAAATGAAACGCTTTATTACCGGCAGCGAGCTTTGAATCTGGAAGCTCAGGCGGCAGCGGGCAATATAGAAAAGGTGTTGGGGTTGCTGCAATCGGTAATGCGGCTGGAAACAGCGGACGAGTATGTGATACTCAGTATGGTTAAGGTCAGCGATCAGCTGGAAGAAACTGTCCGGATGCCAACCGAGCAGGCAGATAAGCTTCAGGCGGAGAATATTAACCAGAAGCTGCTGGAGTTGTATCGTTATTTATTTAAGTATGTGGTGGCCGGGGGAAGAAAGGCAGTCATCGAAGAAGCACCATTGCGGGAGCGGCTGGCGGAGAGTTTATCGCGATGCGGGCGAAAACAGGAAGCGATAAGTAATTATCAGTGGTTGATTGAGAACCTGCCGACGGAAAAAACGGGCGGTGTTTTGCGGAAGTTGGCGATGACCTACGAACAAGTCGAAAATTATGAAGAGGCGATTGGGCAATGGCGAACCCTGGCAAAAGGATTGCCTAAGGGAACGGAAAGCCGGCTGGAAGCTCAATATAATTTAATCAATTGTAATATGTTGGCCAACCGCAAGGAGCAGGCGCGTAAGCTACTGGGAATGTTCCGGTTGCGGCACGGGGTAATAGAGTCGGAGCAGTGGCAGGTCAGGTTTGATCAGTTAGAGGCGGAGTTAAATAGCTCGTAAGTGTTCACGGTTTTATTTAGTTAGTTGCTGTTGCGGAAGATACTTTTTTTAAAATCATATAATTTTATCATTAGCAAATGCCTGTTTTTAGGCAGAAATACTGGATTCCCGCTTCCGCGGGAATGACAAAATGTAGTTTCCGCAACAGGAACTAGTTAAGAAGGATGTGAAGTTAACAAAAAATGACGAATATATAGGAAATCCTAAATCCTAATCTCTAAATTCTAAACAAATTCGAATTTGTCAATGTTTAAAATTCAAAACGGTTAGGGATGTATTGTGCAAAATGAACGATTGGGGTTGCGAAGCTTTGGAATGCGGAAAGACTGGATGTCCGATCGAGTCGGGCATGACAAGTCGAGCCAGTTATGAATAATTACGCAACAGACGGGAAAGTTAATGCGGATTGAGTGGACAATTTTTTATCGCATCCTGGAAATTCCAGATGAGATAACCGCGCCCAATTATTATCAACTGCTGGGGGTGGAGCCAGAGGTTTGTACGGCAGAGCTGTTGATGCAGTCGCTGAATGAGCGTAAGATGCGTTTACGGCAGAATATACCGGGTCCTCATTTTATTCCGCTGGTGCTGAAGTTTGAGCAGGAAAACCTGGAGCCGGCGGCGGCAACGCTGAGTGATTCGGAGAAACGACAGGAATATGATCAGCGGCTGCAAGAGTCCGTGCAACAGCCAAGTGCCGCGATCAGGAAGGCTTATCGAGCGAGCATTATCAGGAAAGGTCGAGAGCTGGTCCTGGCGGCATTGAATGATGAAGGTTCAATCAGCGAGGAAAATCGATCGGTGCTGGGTGGTCAATTGCAACGACTGGGATTTTCTCAGGGTGATATCAGGGTTTTGTTCGAGGGGATTCCAACAGTGGAAGCGTTAGTTGCTCCATCGCATGACAATGAGTTGGAATTTTTTGTCAACGCGGTACGGATGGCGGTCAGCGGGGGATTGCTGGATAACAGCGACGAACTAAAGCTAATGAACATGGCAAAGCATCTGTCGCTTTCCTGTGAGGAATCCCGCCTGGTTATTGAAAAGCAGCTGTCCGAGAGCAAGGCCCATCGTGGCGAGAAAGATGTGGCTTTACTGGAGAAGGATTTTATTGGTAAGATCGAGAAATTGTGTTCGGAGGGGATACCCAGTGTGGAACGCCAGAGCATTCTGCTGGCTGAAGGTGTGGTTTCCGGTTTGTCGATTGAATCGGCACGAATAATATTGAATGGATATTTTTCGAGGTTCCCGCCTGCAAACGGACAGACGGGGATTGGTGCGGCGAAATCTATTATCGAGTTACCAGCTTACGCTGGACCGGCTTCTGGCAGAGCCCTATCGAAACGCTTGCCCTTATCGCCCATCCTACCAAAAAATACAAATCCCTATACACTCGAGTTAAAAGATATAGCTGTGCTACAGTCGCAAGCTGTAACAGCATCTGGTCCTACGCCAGAAGAACCGTCGGTGAAATCAGATTCGGCAGCGGCCGGATCTGATCGGCAGGAATTTTCTGGAAAGTTATTCTTTTACCTGTTGAGTTTTGGCATTCCGGCATTGGCAATTACGATATTTACACTGCTGTTTATGTATCAGACCGGAAATTACGGTAAGCGAGAAAGAGAAAAGCCAGGCGGGATTGATTTTGTTGAAAGGCAGGACAAGAGTGCCATATCAACCGAACCGCAACCGGACAGTGTGGCGGAGAAGACCGATCCGGATTCGGACGCTCAGATTAAAATCCCTGTTGAGCCGGGGCCGACGGACTATTCACCCGGTCATGTCAGGAAAATTTCGGGAACTATTGAGACGCTGCGCAACAGTTATTCCCGGAGCAGCTGCCATGCGGATTTGCTGGGGGATATTGCATTGACGATGCTGGCGTTGAGAGATTCGGCGGCTATGTTTGTGGGGACGAAAAATGACTGGTCCGGAAAGCTTTTTGGTCTGCTGGAGATGAAGTACGTTCAGGACCGCAACAGCTATATGGTTGGGGACTTGTTTCTGCCGATGTTGGAGCCGGAGCAATTTACTTTGAAATTGGGCGAGGCGAAGCTGGCGGAGATACGGGAGATTCTGCTGTCTGATAAGTCGGTGGGATTGAAATACCACGCTATTGAGCAGTTGCGGCTGGAGAACACTGCCGGGGCGGGGCAATTTTTGGTGGATATTTTGCGGGACAAGAAACTGAACGAGTCCAAAGTGGTTCATCGAATTCTGGGAGCTTTGCGGGAGATGGATGCTGCTCTGCCCGGCGCTGAGCTGGTGAAGGTTCTTCAGGATAATCCCCGACGGATTGTTTTTGAACCGGTGGCGCAGGTGCTGACCGAGATTTATAATATTCCCGAGGGCATGACGCCGGCGAACTGTCCGGGAATATTGCCGGTTCGATACGACGGGCGGCGTCAAAAGCAATGCGCACTGTGGTGGAAAAATTATTACAGTTATTTGGTTCCCGGCAGCGCGGTCAACAATCCCGGCGGCGGAAATTTTGGGGAGAGGAATGAGTATTATGACACACTTAATCCGGATGATCTGGCAGCGATTAAACTGACGCTGCTGGCTGGTGATTTTGCCCGGCAGGGATTGGAACTGCTGGAAACTTTCAACTGGAACGGGCAGTTGGAGAATTCGGATGCTTTGGGGGCGGCATCAGAGGCAACTACTGATTCAGAAGCGACGGTTCATTTACTTACCAGTGTTAACGGATTTGCGGATCAGTGTGTTCGGCTGGTTCGACAGCATCCAAAGGGCAAGGATTTTTCCCTGGAAATCGATCTTGTTGAATTGCGTCGTCAGAGACGCGGAATTAACAGTAAAAATTCGATACAAAGCATTATAAGCGAGCTTGAAGCGACGGGTGAACTTTTGGAAATTATGATCCGGCAAATGGATCCAAAAGGAAATTACGTTGAGTTGCTTGAGGGCTATCGAAGGGAGAGGGTTTTTTCTACGAAAAGAGTGTCAGAGTTGTCGGCAGTTCGGCAGAGCTGTTATTTTAATTTGATTTTGTGGGATCTGATTTTGTCGCTGGGGAAATGATTCAAGGTGGTCAAGCTTTAAGCATAAGTGTAACCGCCGATGAACGCAGATAAACGCAGATTTTATGTTATGAGAACGTTAATAAGTCATAAAAAGATAGTAACCGTTCACAGAAATAATGGGTGGCATGCTTACGTCCGTCTTCGGGCTTAAGCATGGTATTCAGCCCCCGCTGCCAGGCGGGGGTTTGAACGCCGGGTGCCACCTTTCTATGTACTCGTATAGAGGTGCTCATGCACAACCGTCAATATTGGAATCACAAAAACCACGAACACTTACAAAAGATAAAGCTGTCCTTGTCGATGTTGTCGGCGGGCTTAACATTGCTCTTTTTATTTCAGTTGGCGGGAGTATCTGGGGCACAGGAAGGCGTGCTGGATGGGGGCAAGGTCGGCTCTGGAAATTCAGAACCGAATGAAAATGTTCCGGCAGAAATGAGAGCGGCAGTAGAGGATGTTGAAACGAGCAATCTGGATGAAAAGATTGAGCAGTTGTATGAAAAATTGAGGCGGGATCCCCTCGATGAGCAGTCGATTCGGGAAATTCGACAATTACGAAACCAGCGCGATCAAACGCAAAAAAACAGTTGGGCCAGTTTGGCAAACGCTTTGCAGGGATGCCTGGAAGATCGGGCAGAAGCTGCGCGGCGTCATCTGGAACAGGCGATTAGGTCGTCGGTGGTGGTGAAACTGGCGAATTCGTATTTGTCGGTGTCGCTGGAGGAAATCCTGGCGAAATGCGAAGAAAGGATTTCACAGCCGATCTGTCCGGAGTGTGGTAACACCCACCGGGCGGATTGTTCTGTATGCCGTGGGAGTGGTATGGATCGGTGTCCGAAATGCAAAGGACGCGGCAGTATCCGGATACGTAATGAACAGAAGGAAATGCGCTCGGTTTTCTGTCCGGAATGCTTGGGTCGCGGGGAGGTGTTTTGCGATAAATGTTCGGGCTAGGGTAGCCAGAAACGCGAAAGGTGTTCAGGTGACGGAAATGT
>DAOWAK010000040.1 GCA_030634605.1 Sedimentisphaerales bacterium | reverse complement strand
TGATGTTTTTGAAGCGGGTGCGGATGTATTGAGTAGTCCCGTGCTGGACAACAGTTCGGCGGGAGTGAATTTTGATTTTGGGGGCGTTAGCAGCAAGCCGTCGCGTGGTGGTGAGTTAGATCCGCAGTGGAAAAAAGGGCAGACCGATTTTGCGGCGTTGGCTACTGCGCCACCAATTGGTAACGGGGTAAATTCCGATACTGAATATTTTGGTATAACTTTCGCGGCTGATTATGATAACGTGATCAGTGCACTGGAGAATGAAACCCTGCGAATCGCGTTGCATGTTCAGTCTTTTCCGGGCGACGATGGTTCGATGGCATTTATTAATGTACCGGAACCGGCTACCTTGGCGATGCTGGGTTTGGGTGGTATGTGCCTGATGAACAGAAGAAAAAAATAACGAACATATTGTTCCTGGAAAATTAAATATTTCTGACTTAAGACCGCAAAATTACCTCTTTCGCGGTCTTTTTTTATGTGCCGTTTGAGGGTAAATCTCACGGTACGTCAGCAGCCAATTTGCGAGCAGCAGGCAGGTGATTTAAAAGAGATCGCTTGCAAAGAGCGGGTTTTAGCGTTAGCATCATAGAATTTGGCATTAAGGTGATAACTAGTTGCTGTTGCGGAAGACGTATTATTTCAATCATGCTATTTCGTGCACTAGCGAAAACCTGTTTTTGGGCCGAAATACTGGATTCCCGCTTCCGCGGGAATGACAAAATGTAGTTCCCGCAACAGGAACTAATTAACTTCTCAGGAGCGATAAAGGTTTGATGGCTCAGAAAAATCCGTCTGTTCGGCCCGGCCAGAAGACGAGGCTGAAGGTTTTGCGTTTTCTTAAGCGGTTTGGCTTTCGGCCGGAAGCTTTTCTGGTAATTCTGGGTTGCCTGATCGGTGCATTGACGGGTGTCGGTTCGGTGATTTTTACCTGGTTGATCGAGTTTGTGCACGGTATCTGTTACGGCGGGGAGGGGGCCGAGGGATTGTACAGCGGCAGAACGATTTTGCTGGTGATTTTGCCGGCGGCGGGGGCGTTGCTGGTGGGGTTGATTACTTATTTTTTCGCTCGCGAAGCCAAGGGACACGGCGTGCCGGAGGTGATGGATGCTATTGCCCGGCATGACGGCAGGATTCGCCCGCGAGTGGCGCTGGCCAAGGCGGTTTCGTCGGCGCTGACGATTGGTTCGGGCGGCTCGGCGGGGACCGAAGGGCCGATTATTCAGATTGGTGCGGCGTTAGGCTCGGCGTTTGGGCAGTTTTTCAAGGTGGCCAAGCACAACATGCCGGTGCTGGTCGGTTGCGGGGCGGCGGCGGGGATTTCGGCGATTTTCCACGCACCAATTGCGGGAGTGCTGTTTGCGCTGGAGATTTTCCTGCGGCAGTTGAACTTTCGGACTTTTTCGCCGGTGCTGATGGCGTCGGTTACCAGCAGCGTGGTGGTCAAGGCTATGCTGGGTTCGAACGAAGCGATTTTCCCGCTGTTGAGTGAGCAGGCATATCATTTTAACTGGTTCGAGCTGGGCAATTATGTGGTGCTGGGGTTGATTTGCGCGTTCGCGGCGGTGGGGTTCGTCAAGCTGCTTTACGGTTTCGAGGATTTTTTCGAATGGCTCAAGGTCCCTTACGTTGCCAAGCCGGTTATTGGTGCGGTGGCGTTGGGCGGGATTGGAATTGTCAGTGTGGCTGTTCTGCGGGAGACGCCGCCTTCGGTGTTCGGTAACGGTTATCCGTTGATCGGCCGCTGCCTGGAGGCGTTTCTGCACGAGGGAACCAGCACGATTGATCTGACGATCTGGATTTTGCTTTTGCTGTTTGTTTTCAAGGCGCTGGCGACCTGCTTTACCCTTGGTAGCGGTGGTTCGGGTGGTGTTTTTGCGCCGTCGCTTTTTTTGGGTGCGGTAGTGGGTTACGCGTTTGGATTGTTACTTCAAACAACCGGCTGGTTCGCAGCTGATACAATTTCACCGGCAAGTTATGCGCTGGTAGGTATGGCTGCGGTGGTGGCGGCTACCACTCACGCGCCGATGACCGCTATTATAATCCTGTTTGAGATGACCCGGAACTACCAGGTTATTTTGCCGATTATGTTTTCGGCTACGGTGGCTTTGGGGGTGGCGCAGTTGTTGTATCGCGATTCGATTTATACTTTGAAGTTGCGGCGCCGGGGCATTCGATATGAAACGCTGGCTCAGACGGCGATTTTGCGGCGGCTCAACGTTCGCATGGTGATGCAGCATCAGTGTGTGGTTATTTATGGTGACACGCCGCTAAACGAAGTGATCAGGAAAGCTGCCGAGGTAGAAATAACCGAATTTATTGTAGTAGATCCTGGCGGGCGCTATCACGGCATCCTGACCAGTCACGATCTGCGGTCGGCTTTGCTGCAGCCCGAGGCAGTGCCTTTTCTGGTAGCCGGTGAACTGGCTCGTACCGAAGCGGTTCCGGTCAGTCCCGACGAAACGCTGGATCAGGTGCTGGATAAGTTTTCCCGGATGGACCTGCACAGCCTGCCCGTGCACAATGCCGAAAAACCCACCGAATTTATCGGTATGATTACCCGTGCCGATCTGATGCGGCGCTATCAACGGGAGCTGCAGGAGGCCCAATAAACGACCCTGAGCCAGGCAAACGGGAAATCCTGAGCACTAAATTCGACACGGAGCGCAGCGGAGAGCCCGGCACGGAATGGCCGGGAAATCAGGCCTGGAACACCTGATGGGGCTGAAATTATTAGTTGCGAAGTCTGTGATAATATGGATAATGGCGGCTTCAGTGTATCGGCAGGTTTACAGGAAAGGTAATGTGATAACCGGGGGTTGGTGATCCGCGATGAACATCAAGTCAATCTCACGGCGAACATTCTTAAAAGGAGCCGTCGGTGCAGCAATGGCAGGTCCCGGCATAATCACCTCAACCGCCTTGGGCCAATCCGGCCGGGCTGGTGCTTCTAATCGTCTGACGCTGGGCTGTATTGGGGTTGGTAGCCAGGGTACCGGAAATATGCGTGGCTTTCTGGGGCAGCCTGATGTGCAGGTTCTGGCGGTTTGCGACGTTGACAAGGCGCATCGCGACCGGGCCAAGCAGCTGGTGGACGGCCAATACAAAAATAGTGATTGCCAAACTTATAACGATTTCCGTGAACTTCTGGCCCGCGACGATATCGACATGGTTTCCATTGCCCTGCCGGATCACTGGCACGCGATTCCCGCGATAGCTGCGGCTCGAGCCGGCAAGGATATTTATGCTGAAAAACCGCTGGCCCGGACGATTGCGGAGGGTCGGGCGATTATCAATGCGGTTAATCATTACGGTGTTATCTGGCAGACGGGTAGTTGGCAGAAATCGGTGGGGCATTTTCGCCGTGCATGTGAGGTGGTTCGGAACGGTCGAATCGGCAAAGTGCACACGGTGAAGGTGGGACTGCCGACGGGCCGCCTGATAAACCCGCAGCCGGAGATGCCGATCCCGGACGGATTTGATTATGATTTTTGGCTGGGCCCGGCACCGTGGTCGCCCTACACAAAGCAGCGTTGTCACTGGAATTTTCGCTGGATAATGGATTATTCGGGCGGGCAGTTGACCGACTGGGCCGGGCATCACATTGATATTGCTCACTGGGGGATGGGTACCGAGCGGTCCGGGCCTGTGGAAATTGAAGGAGCAGGTGAATATCCGGCAGATGGTTTGTGGAACGCGGCGGTTCATTATCGGTTTGTGTGCAAATACGCCCAGGGATTTACGATGATCGTGGGAGACGGCCAACATTATCCGAATGGGGCGCGTTTTGAGGGCACCGACGGTTGGGTGTATGTCGATCGGAGTGGTTGGCGGACTTATCCGGAAAACCTGAAGGATTCGAAGATTGCTTCGAATGAAATTCATCTATATGAAAGCAACGATCACATTGGCAATTTTCTGGAGTGCGTGAAGAGTCGCCGGCAAACCATTACACCGCCGGAAGTAGCCCAGCGGTCGATATCGGTGGGGCATCTGGGAAACATTGCGATGCAATTAGGTCGGAAGTTGAAATGGGATCCGGAAAATGAGCGGTTTATTGGAGATGCCCAGGCGGACCGGATGCTGAAGAGGTCTTATCGGGGGTCCTGGAAGCTATAAAAAAATCCAATTTTATCAATTTTTTACACTGTTAGAGAGGAAACACAAAGCGCTATGATTCATTTTATGCATGGAGAAATTACGGAAAAGATTATTGGGGCGGCGCACACGATTCATCGCACTTTGGGTTACGGCTACGATGCCGATGTGTATCGCAACGCGTTGCTGATCGAGCTGGAGAAGCTGGGCCTGACGATTGAGCGCTGCCGCAAGCTGGAGATTCGTTATGATGATCAGGTGGTGGGCGAATACACTACGGACGTGATTATCGATGATCTGGTCATCCTGGAGATTATGGCATTGCAGGAGATTGACGACTCGGACGCTAACCAGTTGGTGAATTATCTAAAGGCGACGGATATTGAGGTGGGGCTGGTGTTGAATTTTGGCAGACGAGTGGGGATCAAGCGGCGGATGTTTGAGAATTCGCGTAAGGCCGGTCATAAAAAGGAATTCGAAGGGGATGAGCCGTCAACAGATGATGAATCGTCAGCAGAGACGGAGTCATCGGCAGATGCTGATTCTTCGCCGGCTGAGAATGAAAATTATTCATCCGGCAGCGGTGATTCGAATGCATCTGATGAGGTGATAGAGGAATGGGAAAATAAGGGTTATGACGCGGACAAGGATTTTTGATAGCTGCGGATTCAATTACCAGCTTACGCTGGACCGGATCGCCGCGATCTCGGTGGGGCTGCCGACGCTCCCTTCGTTCGCTGCAAAAGCAATTATGTGCGGTTTCGCACTTTTTCTTGAGTGGCTCGGTTGGGTTTCGGTTCGGCAGGGCCTTTTTGGCCAAGCGGACGACAATTTTAAGCAGATTCGATGAACTTTACGAAAGCACATTTTATTAAAAACCGTCCTAAAGACCCTGCTGGAGTGCAATTAACGAAACGTAAAACTGCGAAAGTTAACATTATTAGAGGTACCCATAATTCAAAATCCAAAGATCGAGATTCGAAGTAAATTAAATGTTGGAACTTTTGGTACAAAAGATTTTTTTTGAGGATGTCATGAGTAAATTGATGCTAACGGGCAGTTTAATGGTGGTTTTAGCAATGTCCGGTTGTCCCATGGCGAAAAAAGTTCCTTTAACTGAGCGTCCTCAGACAAATGTTTATGACGGCTGGCGGTTAGGGGTGCAGGCGTATTCGTTCAACCGGTTTACTTTCTTTGAAGCGGTGGACAAGGTCGCATCGCTGGGGCTGGATTGTATCGAGGCGTATCCGGGCCAGACGTTGTATAAGAAGGACGCGAAGGTTAAGCTGATCCATACTATGAAGCCGGAGCATCGCCAACTGGTTAAACAGAAGCTCAAGGCGGTGGGAGTGAAGCTGGTGAATTACGGCGTGGTGGGACTGCCGAATAACGAGAAAGAATGCCGGAAGGTTTTTGATTTTGCCAAAGATATGGGGATCGAGACCATCGTTTCGGAGCCGCCGGAGGATGCGTTCGAGCTGATCGACAGGCTCTGCCAGGAGTACAAAATTAAAGTGGCGATTCATAACCACCCGGCGCCGAGCCATTACTGGAATCCGAAAAAGGTGCTGGAAGTGGTCCAGGGCCGCAGCAAGTGGATCGGGGCGTGCGTGGACACCGGCCACTGGATGCGCAGCGGGGTCAAACCGCTGGAGGGACTGAAGATGCTCGAAGGGCGGATTATCAGTTTTCATTTCAAAGATCTCAACGAATTTGGCAAATGCGATGCTCACGATATGCCCTGGGGCACGGGCAAGGCGGATGCCAAGGCGCTGCTGGCCGAGATACATCGTCAGAAGTTTCAGGGTGTGTTTTCGATCGAGTACGAACACAACTGGATGAACAGTGTTCCGGAAATCCGCAAGTGTGTGGAGTATTTCAACGAAGTGGCGGGCAAGCTCAAACCCAGCGACTGAGGGAGAATTTACGCGGATAGGCGGGCTGTTTCTGCAGGATCATTCCGACAAGGTGCAATTTCGTAACATCTGGACTCAGGCTTTGAATTCCAGCCACACAGGGGAAGGCACTGGCGTTGTATATAAGGTGAAACGGCGGCGGGATGAAATCGCGTTCGGCTCTTAAGCTGTTTACCATTAACGATTTAAGGTGATTTCAGGCCTTGGCTGTGGCCGATTATCCTTGCCAAATCAGCAAAATAATGTGAAAATACCCAGTTGGAATGAAACAGCAAATTCTGGCAGGTAATTAAAGTAACGTAAAACTACAAATTACTGGAGAAATGTTATGTCGGAAAGTAAAGGTTTGAGTCGTCGGGAATTTTTGCATACCACAGCTGCAGCCGGGGCGAGTCTGGCGATTACGCCGGTGGTGTTCGGCCAGAGTGCAGGTGGTAAGGTTGATGATATTAACGTAGCGATCCTGGGTGCCGGGGCACAGGGGCAGACGCTGTTGGATGCCATGCTGAAGATTCCCAATTCCGGGATCAGGTTTAAGGCAGTTTGCGATATCTGGACCAAATACAATCAAAAGCGTATGGTTCGCCTGCTCAAACGACAGAAGCACGAGGTAAATGGCTATGAAGACTATCGCAAGATGCTGGATAAGGAAGATCTGGATGCGGTAATAGTGGCGACTCCGGATTTCTGGCACAGTGAGCACGCGATAGCCTGCCTGGAAAAGGGACTGCATGTTTATTGCGAAAAAGAGATGTCCAACACGCTCGATGGTGCCCGGAAAATGGTAGAGGCTGCCCGGACCTCAGGCAAGTTGCTGCAGATCGGCCATCAGCGGCGTAGTAATCCCCGCTATAAGTATTGTTACGATAAGGTTATCAAGGAAACAGGCATGATCGGGCAGATTACCACGGTTAACGGCCAGTGGAACCGCTCGAAGCAGGCGTGCATTGATTTGGAAACGAACCCGCGATATAACATCGACGAAACCAAGCTGAAAGAGTTCGGCTTTGAGTCGATGAAGCAGTTTCGCAACTGGCGGTGGTATAAGGGAAAAGGCGGCGGACCGATAGTGGATCTGGGCTCGCACCAGATTGATATTTACAGTTGGTTCCTCGATGCGCATCCCCGGTCGGTAATGGCTTCAGGCGGGGTGGATTACTGGACCGATCACGAATGGTATGACAATGTGATAGCGATCTATGAATTTGAGACCAAGAACGGAATAGTACGAGCCTCTTACAGGACCGGTACCACTAACAGCAACGGGGGCTATTTTGAACACTTTATGGGCGATCAAGGCACGCTGGAGATTTCCGAAGCCGAAGGTCGCGGCAGTGTCTATCGCGAAGGCTGGGTAGAATCTAAGGAGTGGGAAAAGTATGTCAAAGCCGACATCGTTTCGGCACCGCCCGAGGAGGAACCCAAACCCAAACCTGAACCTGAACCTGAACAGAATGATACTGTTCTGAATGTCGAGCCATCACCCACGCCGCCCAAATATGATTTGAAGGTTACCATGGATGTGCCTTACCATCAGCCGCACCTGGAGAACTTCTTCAACGCGGTTCGCGGCAAAGAAAAACTGAACTGCCCGGCGGAAATTGGTTATGAAACCGCGGTGATGGTGCTCAAGGTCAACGACGCGGTGGCCGCCAAAAAGCAACTGGACTTCAAGCCGGAAGATTTCAAGATTTGATTGTAAATCACGCCGACACGCTCCCGGTTAAGATGTTTAACGGCGATCCCTGAAAAAGATAGGGGAGCCGTTCTTCGACGTCCTCTACCATCTGGCAGAGGGGTATGAACTCGCACACTCGTGCCTCCTATCTCATGTGAAACAAATGGAGTTCGAGGTATGGGTCGAACTTGATCCAAACGCCGAGTTCTATGAGAAGGCCCGACAACTCGGAATCGCCAAGTACCAGCATGAACTGCGCAATCTGGC